>QHMQ01000109.1 GCA_003217835.1 Verrucomicrobiota bacterium | reverse complement strand
TCAGAAAATTCCCAAACCATCGCGTTTGCATCTTGCGACATGCGCCATTTGCCCACGATGTCATGGGAAGGTCCCCCGCAGCCGGCTATCGCGCAGAACAAAACTGCTAGATGGATAATTACTAACTTGGACTGATACGAGCGGAACATAAATGACATCACTGCCGGAACTCTATGGCGCGGACGTAGACGGCAGAATTACATCAGCCAATCACTCCTTTTCGATACCAAAGTGTCCTTTTGCTCTAAGTGTCGGGAGGGCGCTCTCGACTCGCAACAGCAGGTCTAGCGCGCGGCGATTGCGCTCGATAAATGCTGCATCTCGAAATGACGCCGGTCGCGGCGGTCAGAATAGCAGCCGGCCGAGCCGTTATTTTATTTTTTCTTAGACTCTTTCTTCGACTCGCCCTTGGATTCCTTCGGTTCCTTTGATTCTTTTTTGGAATCGCCAGGGCGATATTCTTCCTGCTCGGCGGCGGCAAAGGCCTTCTCCAGGCCGACCATGTCTTCACCGGGCTTGAGCGTGTCGAACGCTTCCGATTCTTTGCGCAGTTCTTCTTCGGAATAGTTGGCGGCTTTGATCGAAAGGCCGATGCGGCGTTCGACTTTGTCCACCTTGATGACCCGCGCTTCGACTTCCTGGCCGAGTTTGAGCACGTCTTTCACTTTCGCAACGTGGTCCTCGCTCAACTGCGAGATGTGGACGAGCCCGTCGATGTCGTCGTTCAGTTGCACAAACGCGCCAAAACTCGCGAGCTTGGTGACTTTGCCTTTGACGAGGTCACCGATCTTGTATTTCTCGTCGATGTTCTTCCATGGATCTTCCGCGAGTTGTTTGATCCCGAGGCTGATCCGCTGATTCACTTTGTCAATGTCGATAACGGCGGCTTCGACTTCGTCGTTTTTCTTAAAGACTTCGCTTGGATGATTGATCTTGCGGGTCCAGCTCAGATCGGAGACGTGGATCATGCCGTCGATCCCTTCGTCAAGCTCGACGAAGGCGCCATAGGCAGTCATGTTGCGAATTTTCCCGCGCACGGTGCTGCCGATGGTAAACTTCTTTTCGATCTCATCCCAGGGATTGGGCTCGAGCTGGCGCAGGCCCAACGAAATTTTCTGCTCTTCTTTGTTCACGCCAAGCACGACCGCTTCCACTTCCTGTCCGCCGGTGAGAATGTCGGACGGACGCATGATCCGTTTGGTCCACGAAAGTTCGGAGACGTGAATGAGACCTTCCACGCCTTCCTCGATCTCCACGAAGGCGCCGTATGGAACGAGGTTGGTGATTTTGCCTTTGACGCGCTGACCGGCCGGGAAACGTTCCTCGATCTGGTCCCACGGATTTTTTTGTGTCTGCTTCAGGCCCAACGAGACGCGCTCTTTTTCCTTGTTGATGTCGAGCACGACGACTTCCAATTGCTGGCCGACTTTCACGAGCTCACTCGGATGTCCGAGACGGCCCCACGTCATGTCGGTGATGTGGAGCAAGCCATCCATTCCATCCAGATCGATGAACGCGCCGAAGTCAGTGAGATTTTTTACCGTGCCTTGCACCTTGTCGCCGACCTTCACGCCTTCCATGAATTTTTGTCGCTTTTCGCTCCGCTCCTGCTCGATCAGTTCGCGCCGGCTGAGCACGACGTTTTTGCGGTCGTCGTTGATCTTGACGATCTTGAAATCGTAGGTGTTCCCGACGAACTGCTGCAAATCTTTTGGAGGAACAACATCAATCTGCGACGCAGGCAAAAATGCCTCGACGCCGATGTTCACCATCAGCCCGCCTTTCACGACCGATTTCACTTTGCCTTTGATCAGGCCGTCGCCGTGAAAAACACTCGCGATCTTGTTCCAATTCTGGCGATACGCGGCTTTTTCCTTCGAGAGAACGACCATGCCTTCGTCGTTTTCTAGTCGCTCGAGGAGCACGTCCACTTCATCGCCAACTTCGAGATTCTCGACGTCCTCAAACTCGGTGATCGGAATCCCACCCTCGGATTTGTAACCGATATCCACCAGCACTTCGCGTGGACGAATTTCCAGTATCCGTCCCTTGACGATGCTGCCTTCACGGAAGTCCGGCATCGGTTTCGACATTACATCCTGCATTTGCACCATAAGTTAAAAGGCCTCCTTCAGGCACGGCGACGCTCTCATCGAGCGTCAATCTTTCCGCGCAGTTAAGCAGCGGAAATGGGACGCCATAGTAGGCGTTTTCAAAGTGTCGGTCAACTCGTGTCCCTTGGAAAGCGCCCAATATTTGGGGGGGGACAGCCCATATCCCTCGATTTCTGAATTCGGCGTTGGATGTTGGACGTTGAGGCTTGGACGTTTTCCTCCATATTTAGGTCAATATGTCGATCTTATGTCTCCGAAAATATTTGCGAGATCCGATTATTTCGGGGTTGTCGATCTTGACCGCCCTTTTGGCAACAACCTCGCTGCTTAATGCCGAACCCTTTGCGGCAGAGCAAACGGTCGCGGAGGCGATTAAGGGGCAGCACCTTAGCGTGGTGCATCTCTGGGCTCCGTGGTGTTCAAATTGCCAGGCCGAATTGAAAGGCGGCGGCTGGATTAAAATGGTAAAAGACAATCCGAACGTGCATTTTTACTTCGTTTCCGTGTGGAATGGCGGTGAAGATGGGGCCGCGATGTTAAAAAAATTCGAGATCACTGACCAGCCCAATGTCACCATTTTGGCCGATCCTGGGCCGCGCGGTCAAAATCATATCAAACAATTTGCCGGTTTGCCGCTTTCGTGGATTCCAACGACTTGGATCTACAAAGGCGGCGATCTCCGTTACGCTTTGAACTACGGCGAAGTCCGTTTTCCAGTCTTGCAGCAATTTCTCGATGACAGCGAGTCCGAGTGGTCGCACAAAGGGGAGTCGAAGATCGACTAGAATTTTGAGAATGATCGAGACTTCTCCCGCGCCGACGATTTCGCACGATAAACCGCCGGCAATTCTTTCCCTTATCGGTGACACGCCGTTAGTCGAGATCACCCAGATCGACACGGGGCCGTGCCAGCTTTTCGTCAAACTCGAAAGCCAAAATCCAACCGGTTCAATCAAAGATCGCGTCGCCCTGGCCATGATTGAGGCAGCGGAGCGCGACGGAACGTTGCGACCGGGTGGTACGGTGATCGAAGCGACTGCTGGCAACACCGGTCTTGGTCTTGCCCTGGTGGCGGGCGCGAAAGGTTATCGCGTGCTGCTGGTGATTCCTGACAAGATGTCGCAGGAAAAAATCTTCCATGTCAAAGCGCTCGGCGCCGAAGTGCGCATCGTGCGTTCCGATGTAACCCGCGGACATCCCGAATATTATCAAGATGTGGCCGCGCGGCTGGCCACGGAGATTCCGGGCGCGTTTTACGTGAATCAGTTTGGCAACCAGGCGAATCCACTTGCGCACGAAAGATCGACAGGCCCGGAAATTTGGGAACAAATGCGGCACGATGTCGATGCAATCGTCTGCGGCGTTGGTTCCGGTGGAACGTTAACCGGACTCGGTCGATTTTTTTCGCGGGTGAAGCCGCGGCGCGGTATCGAGATCATTCTCGCGGATCCGACCGGGTCGATTCTTTACGAATGGGTCAAGACCGGCAAGCTGGTCGAATCGGGAAGCTGGGCCGTCGAAGGCATCGGTGAAGATTTCGTCCCCGAAATTGCTGACATGTCTTTCGTCACCGATGCATTCGAAATTGATGACGAGGAGAGCTTCGCAACCGCGCGGGAGCTTTTGCACAAGGAAGGAATTCTCGGCGGCTCATCCACCGGTACGCTGGTCGCCGGCGCGCTACGCTATTGCCGGCAACAAACGAAACCGAAACGCGTCGTCACATTCGTCGCCGACACCGGGAACAAATATCTCTCGAAGATGTACAACGATTTCTGGATGGCCGAGCAAGGGTTCATTCATCGTGCGCCCCACGGCGGCTTGAGCGATCTGATTTCCCATCGCTACGAAGCGGGCGAAGTCATTTCGGTCGGTCCGGACGATAGCCTTCTCACGGCATTTAAGCGGATGCGACAGGCCGATGTCTCGCAAGTGCCCGTGGTCGATGAGAAGGGTCGTGCCATCGGTATTCTCGATGAGTCCGACGTCCTCGTGAAAGTGCATCGCGATCCGGCGCACTTTAACGATCTGGTGAAAAATGCGATGACCGATCGCCTGGAAACGCTTTCACCGAAGGCAAAGATCAACGACTTGCTCGGAGTATTTGATCGAGGCCGTGTCGCAATCGTAATGGAAGGCGATAAATTTCTCGGGCTGGTTACGCGCACCGACCTGCTTTCTTATTTACGGCTTCACATGCCGAAATCATCCGTGCCGGTCAGTCGCGAATACAGTTAAGATCAATCAGGAAAGCAGGAGCTCGCTAAAAAAGGTTGTTTCGCTTTAAAATCTTCTGAGAATTCTTTCCGCATTTCCTGCGTTTCTAATTAATTTTCTGATCGTGAAATCCGCTGTCTGGCCGCCGTAGCTACTAGCGGAGGCTGGTAATCCACGGTTAGATTAGATCGATATGAAGAAGCAGCACGAATTCGCGACCCGCGCCATTCACGCCGGACAGGAACCCGATCCAAGCACCGGCGCGATCATGACGCCGATCTACGCGACCTCAACCTACGTGCAGGAGAGCCCAGGCAAACATAAAGGTTACGATTACGCGCGCTCGATCAACCCGACCCGGCTTGCTTACGAAAAATGTATTGCAGATTTGGAAAGCGGAACACGCGGCTTTGCGTTCGCATCGGGACTCGCCGCAATGTCCACGGCGCTTGACGCTCTCGACAGCGGTTCCCACGTTGTCGTGAGCGATGATCTTTACGGCGGCACATTTCGTCTTTTCGAAAAAGTCCGGCGTCGCTCCGCTAATCTCGATTTCACCTATGTGGATCTGACCGATGCCAGCCGGTTCGAACGTGAGATCAAACCGAACACACGCATGGTGTGGATCGAGACGCCAAGCAATCCGCTGCTCAAGCTGATCGATCTCGAAGCGATCGCGAAAATCGCGCGCGAGGATAACATCATCTCGGTTTCCGATAACACGTTTGCCAGTCCCTGGATCCAGCGCCCGATCGAATTCGGTTTCGATATGGTGGTTCATTCCGCGACCAAGTATCTAAACGGGCACTCGGACCTGGTCGGCGGTGTTATCGTTGTTGGCGAGAACAGGGAGCTCGCCGATCAAATTGCGTTTCTGCAAAATTCGGTCGGCGCGATCGCGGGACCTTTCGAAAGCTTTTTGGTCATGCGCAGTTTGAAAACGCTCGCCCTACGGATGGAGCGGCATTGCGCGAACGCGCTCGAGATCGCGCGCTGGCTGGAAGAGCGGGCACAAATCAAGTCCGTCAGTTATCCTGGACTCAAGTCGCATCCGCATCACGATCTGGCCCGAATCCAAATGCGTGGATTCGGCGGAATGGTGACGATTGTCTTGAAGACCGATCTAGCCGGCACGCGACGGTTCCTTGAGAACACGCACCTCTTCTCGCTTGCGGAGAGTTTGGGCGGCGTGGAAAGCCTGATCAATCATCCCGCCCTCATGACGCACGCATCGGTTCCAAAGGAGCAACGCGAAGCGCTCGGCGTCACCGATTCGCTCGTTAGGCTTTCTGTCGGCGTGGAAGATGTACGCGACTTGATCGACGATCTACAATTCGCCTTCGAGGCGATTTAGCGTGGCACCTTGCCTGTCTCATATTCGTCAAAAAATCAGGATGGCTATGTTGCGCAATGGCTAACACCTTCGGCCAACTTTTTCGGGTCACCACCTTTGGCGAATCGCACGGCGGCGAAATCGGCGTTGTGATCGATGGTTGTCCGCCAAAAATCGACATCTCTGAAGCGGATATCCAACATGAATTGGATCGGCGTCGTCCGGGTCAAAGCAAAATTACGACGCAACGAAAGGAGGAAGACAGATGCGAAATTGTCTCCGGTGTTTTCGAAGGACGAACGCTCGGTACGCCGATTGCGATCCTTGTACGCAACAAAGACGCTCGGAGGGAGGACTACGTAGAGATCGCGAGAAAATTTCGTCCATCACATGCCGATTTTAGTTACGAGGCTAAATACGGAATCCGTAACTGGCAGGGCGGCGGCCGCGCCTCGGCGCGTGAGACGATTGGCCGCGTTGCAGCGGGTGCAGTTGCGAAAAAGATATTGTCGATCCTCTACTCGAATTTCGAGATCGTCGCTTACGTCGCGCAGATTCACGAGATCATCGCGAAGATCAATCGTTCTAGCGTCAAGATGAAGGACGCGGAGAAGAATGCGGTGCGGTGTCCGGATATTGCAGCGGCGAAGAGAATGGAGTCGTTGATCGGGCAAATTCGAAATGCAGGCGATTCAGTAGGTGGCGTGATCGAATGCGTGGTCCGGGGCATTCCAGCCGGACTTGGCGAGCCGGTGTTTGATAAGCTCGAGGCTGATTTAGCGAAAGCGATGCTGAGCCTGCCGGCAACCAAAGGATTTGAGATCGGTTCCGGGTTTGCGGCGACGCACATGCGCGGCTCCGAGCACAACGACCCGTTTGAAATGCGCAGAGGTAGAATCCGGACAGCGACAAACAATTCCGGCGGGGTGCAGGGCGGGATCAGCAACGGCGAAGAGATTTACTTCCGCGTCGCTTTTAAGCCGACCGCGACGATTGCGCACGAACAGAAAACCGTTAGCACATCACGTGAGCAAACGAAGCTCTCGGCTCGCGGACGGCACGATCCGTGTGTCTTGCCTCGCGCGGTCCCAATAGTCGAAGCGATGGCCGCGCTCGTGCTTTGCGACCATGCCTTGCGGCAGCAAGCGATCGATTTGCCGGCGTTAGAATGAGGCCAGAACCGCAGGCGGTGGCCGGGTCGCCACTTTGGCAGGCAATCTTCGTCTCGTTCGCCATCGTTTTGGTTTTGTTCGAAGTTGTGCGGGGCTGGCGACTTGGTCTGCTCCGTCAACTGGTGCGTGTTGCTGGGCTTGCCGCGGCTTATGCGGCAGCATTCCTCAGCGGCAAACTGGTTGTCCCATTAGCGCGACCATTTTTGAAACTCCCTGACATTATCCTGGCGGCGTTAGGCGGCGCCGTGCTTGCGCTTGTCGTTTATGCGTTGGTCGCCAGCATTGGAACGATTTTGTTGAAACGCATTGGCCAACAAAGTTCCGAGCTTATCCGAGTTGTTTATGGACTTTCAGGAGCAGTGATTGGATTGTTTTTTGGGGCCTTTCTCCTCTGGATGACCGTGGTAAGCATTCGTGCGATCGGCGCAGTAGCGGACGCACAAGTCCGCAGTCGAGCAAGTTCTCAAGCCACCGATGTCCACGCGCCTGATGTGCGACGACGTTTTCTTGGAGAATCAGCTGAGCAATCGACGACGCTCGCCATGTCGCTAGCACGGCTAAAGAATTCGCTCGAACTTGGGACAGTTGGAGACGCCGTTAAGCGAACAGACCCGGTTCCGTCGCAGAACTATGAGACGCTCGGCAAGGTGGGAAGTGTTTTTTCCAACCCAAAAGCGGCGCAGAAATTTCTGACGTTTCCCGGTGCGCGAGAATTGAGCGAGCATCCGAAAATTGTTGCTTTACGAAACGATCCGGAAATCTCAGATATGATCGCGCAGGGACGTGTTCTCGATCTTTTGCAAGATCAGCGCATCATCGATGCAGCGAATGACCCGATGCTCGCCAAGCAAATTAAAGAATTCGATCTGCGGCACGCGCTCGATTATTCAATTCAGGGAAAATAAATCTGCATGAATTACATCACGACCATCGGTCTCGAAGTCCACGTCCAGCTTAAGACGCGCTCGAAGATGTTTTGCGCGAGTCCGGTTGAATTTGGCGCGGAGCCGAACACGCACACGTGTCCAGTTTGCCTAGGCTTACCCGGCGCGTTGCCGGTGATGAACCACGAAGCGCTGCGCATGACGGTGCTGACGGGTCTCATGCTTGGCTGCGACATCGCGCCGATCTGTAAATTCGACCGGAAAAACTATTTCTATCCGGACATGCCCAAGAATTATCAGATTTCGCAATATGATATGCCGCTTTGCACCAACGGCAGTGTGCCTCTGCATGATCTCGCTTATCCAAAAGACGCACAGAAAAATATCGCGACCCCGGAAAAGGAAGTTCATTTGGTGCGGATTCATCTCGAGGAAGACGTGGCGAAAAGTTTTCACCTTGAATCGACTACGGGAATTGATTTCAACCGCGCCGGCACACCGTTGATGGAAATCGTGACGCAACCAGAGATCAATTCGCCGGAGGAGGCGTTCGCCTTTCTCACGTCGCTCAAACAAATTTTGATTTACGGCGGAGTCAGCGATGCCGATATGGAGAAGGGACAACTTCGCTGCGACTGCAACATTTCCGTTCGTCCAGAAGCGCAGGCTGAACTCGGGGCGAAGATCGAGATCAAAAATATGAACTCGATCAGCGGTGTGCGGCGCGCCCTGGCTTATGAAATTCAGCGGCAAGTCGAGGCGCTGGATCGCGGAGAAGAACTAGAGCAGGAAACGCGCGGCTGGGACGACGTTGCCGCCGAAACATTTCTCATGCGTACAAAGGAATCGGCCCACGATTACCGCTATTTTCCCGATCCGGATTTGGTGCCGGTAAAAAGCGAAGTGCTGCTGGCTGATGCGCGCTCGCGTGTTCCGGAATTACCCAAAGCGAAACGCGCCCGATTTGTCGACCAGTATGAAGTGAGCGCCTATGACGCCGGCGTGCTCGCGAACGATCTCGATCTTGCCCGTTATTTCGAGACGGCCGCGAAGGGCGCAAAAAAACCAAAGAACGTTGCCAACTGGATTCTGAACGATTTGCAGAGTGCATTGAGCAGCGCCGGCAAGACCATCGATGATTGCCCGATTCCGCCGCAAGCGCTGGATGAGCTGGTCAATCTCATTGACAGAGGAAAGATCAGCGGAAAACAAGGCAAGGAGGTTTTCGCGGAGATGTTCGCGAGCGGAAAAGGACCGGACGATATCGTCAAGGAAAGAGGGATCGAACAATTAAGCGATCCAAGCGCAATCGAAGCGCTCTGCGACCAAGTGATCGCGGCCAATCCGAAGCCGGCGGCGGATTTCAAAGCCGGTAACGCCGCGTCGCTCAATTTCCTGAAAGGGCAGGTGATGAAACTTTCCAAAGGAAAAGCCAACCCGCAGTTGGCTGGCGAGATTTTGGAGCGCAAGGTGAAGAACTAAAGAGGCTCCAACGCTCAACGCCCAGCCTCGAAACCAATTTGTAACGGGACATCTTCGGTTGCCGACGGACTGGTCAGGCAATGCGCCTGCCTACAACACCTTTGAGAGTATGTCGTGAAAATCCTTATTGCGCCGGATAAGTTCAAGGGCTCGCTCAGCGCGCGCGAAGTCGCGGAAAATATCGCAGCTGGTCTGCGCGATGTTTTGCCGGACGCAAAGATCGACATGGTGCCTATGGCCGATGGCGGCGAAGGTACAGCCGAAGTTATTGGTGACGCGCTCGGTGGTTCGTGGGTGAATTGTGACGCACACGATCCGCTCGGCCGTCAGATCGACGCGCGTTACGCCTGGATCGAGCATCGCAAACTCGCGGTGATGGAAATGAGCGAAGCAGCAGGGATGCGCCGATTCTCGGGAGGTGAACGCGATCCACTTCGCGCCAACACATTTGGCGTCGGCGAAATGCTACTTGATGCCTTGCAGCGTGGTGCCCGTGAAATTGTTATAGGGCTGGGGGGCAGCGCGACGAACGACGGCGGCTTCGGAATGGCAAGAGCGCTGGGATTTCGGTTTTTCAGCGGGAACGATCACGAATTAACGAGCGCTATCAGTGAGCTGCAAAAGCTGAGACGAATTCAAAGCCCGCGAAACTTGTCGTTACCGGAAATTATTGCGGCAGTCGACGTGCGAAACCCATTGCTCGGAAAGAATGGAGCGACGCGAGTGTTCGGTCCGCAAAAAGGCGCGCGCGAGGACAAAATCGACGTGCTGGAGCGCGCGCTCACCACACTCGCGGATGTTGTTGCAAAGGACCTCAATGTTGACTATCGCGACGAGCCTGGCGCGGGCGCAGCCGGTGGACTGGGGTTTGGTCTGATAAGTTTTTGCGGTGCGAAAATTCGGCCCGGTTTCGATGTGGTGGCGGAAGCGGTTAAACTCGAAACGAAGATGAAGGATATCGATCTTATCATTACCGGGGAAGGAAGTCTCGATGCACAAACACTCGAAGGGAAAACCCCAGCCGGAGTGGCGCAGCTCGCGCGAAGACTTGGCAAACGCGTTTTCGCTATTGTCGGGCGCGCGAGCGAAGATCGATCAGTACGTGAAATTTTCGATAAAGTTTATGTTCTTGCGCAACCGGGAATGAGCGAAAAGGAGAACATGGCGCACGCCGCGGAGTTGCTGTGGGAGAACGCGCGAGAGTTGGCAAAGAAATTGTAGGGACGCTTGTGCCAAGCGCCGGTTGGTTGGTTTTGGCGGCTGACATTGCCGCCACTACAACGGCGCGTCCTACCTTTTGTAAAATTCGCGGAACTGTTTTGCCGTCTCCACGTAACTCCAGGCCCAGCGGGCGATGTCGTTTTGTTCGTCAAGACTGAGCGGACGGCGAATTTTGGCAGGTGAGCCCAAGACGAGCGAGCCGGGCGGAATTTTCGTTCCCAGTGTAACCAGGGCGTTTGCGCCGATAATGGAACGTGCGCCCACTTCTACATCGTCGAGAATGATCGCGCCCATGCCGACAAGCACTTCATTGTCGATCTTGCACGCATGCACGATGGCGCCGTGACCGACAGTGACCAACTCGCCTATGGTCGTTGGATAACTGGTATCGAGGTGGACGACAGCATTGTCCTGAATGTTCGAGCGCGGCCCAACGATGATGCGGTTGAGGTCCCCGCGCAACACGGCGCCGTACCAAACGCTCGATTCTTCTGCAAGCGCGACATCGCCAATTACCGTTGCGCCGGGAACAATCCACGCACTTGGATGAATCGTAGGGCCTNNNNGTGTCCAGTTGGCAGCGGGTCTGGATCGATATGCATTTAGGGGTTAACGTCCAACGCCAAAGCCAAACGTCCAACATTGAATCATACGATGAGATTTCTTATTCTGGCGCCTCGATGATTGTAAGCGCCGCATGCCTCAAGTCCCTCCAGAAACATTGACGCCGTTTGTCTTCTCCGATCCGGCCGGCAAACGTTGGCCGCGTTTGCGACTGATTCTGCTCATTGCAGGAGTGCTCCTCTTTCTTGGGACGGTGTTGTTTGTCCAAACGCTTTTTGTCACACCGCAAATGAGAGTGCCTTTTTCCCTGCGGCAGTTGAAAGGCCAGTTGAAAGCCCTGCAAAAGGAAAATCCGGCCGGGCAATTTTCTCCAGCTTCGCTGCTCTGG
>QHMQ01000108.1 GCA_003217835.1 Verrucomicrobiota bacterium | reverse complement strand
ATCCGAGAAGACCGGATGCGCTGCGCGTGATTTTCATTTCGCTGTCGCGAAAGCTACATTCGTGATCCCGGCTTCGCTGCAAATATTTAAGACACCGATAATGTTTTTGTAAGCACCGGCCTCATCGCCTCGGATGACCACCGCCTGGTCGGCGTTGAGTTGAACCAGACTTTTCAGCAATTCGCCCAATTCAGGAGCGCTCAGGGTGCGACGGTTCACGACGACATTTCCGTCCGCTTTCACATTCACAACCACATCTCCGATCGGCGAAGTTTTCTCTTTCGCGGCAGAAGCTTTCGGCACTTTAACGTCAAGTTCGTTCTCATTTCGAGCTGCGTTCCAAGTCAACAGAAAAAAAATCAATAACAGCAACAGGACATCAACAAGCGGTGCCAGTTGAATACCGGGATGGTGCAAAGGCGCGTGACCACGCAGATTCATGTGATATGAACGACGATGTCGATCTTGCGGATTGCTAGAGCTACGGCCCCTTTTAAAGTTCGTCCTCGATCAGCACGGGCGTTCGCTCGGTCCGTTTGCCATATTGTAAAGAAAGCAACGCCAAAACGTGGGTCGTGGCAGCTTCCAAATCTGAAATCAATCTTTGGGCGCGGCCGCGGAAAAAAGCGTAAAACATCATCGCCGGAATACCGATGGCCAGACCAGCGGCTGTGTTAACCAATGCTTGACTGATCCCGCTCGAGAGAGCGACGTAACGCGTCGCTCCGAGATCGCTGCGGCCAAGCGCGCCAAACGAATGGATGATTCCAAAAACGGTACCGAGGAGGCCGAGCAGCGGCGCGATCATTCCGATATCGGCAAGATAGATCACGCGATTGTTCAGACTGGCCGCGACCCGCGTCCCTTCTGTCTCGGCGATCTCGCGAACCTGTTGCAAATCTGCGTTCGGATTTTTGGTCGTGAAATCGAGGATCTTTTGCACGACTCGCGCGATGGCTTCGCCGTGGCGATTGGAAACAGCGAGCAACCCCAGATAATCCCGCTTGCGCAAAAGGGCATCGGCCGTAGCCATGTAACCGCTCGAAACAACCGCGCCACGGCGGATCGTCATCAAATAAACGATCACGAGCATGACGGAAAAGATCGATAAGAGAACGAGCGGTATCATCACCGGTCCGGCTTTGATAATGGTGTCCATGATCGTCTCCGAGTGTGTATCAGGCACGAGAGGAGGCGTGGCATCCTGTGCCAGCAAAGGAGTTGCGCCCGCCAGGAGGGCAAGCACCAGGAAAGAAATCTTCATGCCAAGAATTTTGTTACGATAAACGGAGCGTTGTTGGATGCAAATATACAACTCACAGACTAAACACAGGCTAACTCACCGGGTTGCTAAACAAATTGATCGCCGCCAGCCCAGCGACGAACGCGGAAAATGTGGGCCGGTTGAATTTCCGGATCGAGCTCAACGTAATTCTGGCGACCCCGCCACGTGTAGCGCGCATCGCTGAGCAAATCGTGCACTTGATATACGTCACTGGCCATTTGCCCGAACTGGTCGATCGGCACGTCGATATAAGAATTCTGTTTCCGATGCGGATCGAGATTCACAACAACGAGAATGATATTGTCGCGAGCAGGTGTCATTTTGCCGTAAAACAGGATCGCATCATTGTCGGCGTGGTAAAACCGCAAGTTATCGTAAAAGTGGAGCGCGCGGTTTTCTTTCCGGATTTTGTTTAACCGCGTGATCCAATCCTTGATGTTTCCGGGTCTATCCCAATCGCGTTCTTTCCACTGATACTTTTCCGAATCGAGGTACTCCTCACGACCCGGTAGAGCCTCGTTCTCACACAGTTCGTATCCGCTGTAAATGCCATACAGAGTTGAGAGCGTGGCGGCGAGAAGCACGCGAATCATGAACGCCGGCCGGCCGCCGTCCTGAAGCACGAATGGTAAGATATCCGGCGTGTTCGGCCAAAGATTAGCCCGGAAATATTCGCTCATTTCGGTCTCCGTTAGCTCCGTGAAATATTCGATGAGCTCACGTTTCGAATTTCGCCACGTAAAGTACGTGTAGCTCTGGTCGAAACCGGCTTTGGCCAGGGCCCTCATCATCTTGGGTCTGGTGAACGCTTCGGCGAGGAAGACCGCGTCCGGATAGTTGGCGCACACGCCGTTTATTAAGTATTCCCAGAACGCGACCGGTTTGGTGTGTGGATTATCGACACGAAAGATGCGCACGCCGCGCTTGGCCCAAAAAAGGACGATACTCTTCATCTCCGCCCATAGCTCGCGCCAGTTTTCGCATCGAAAGTTCAGCGGAAAGATGTCTTCATACTTCTTCGGCGGATTCTCTGCGTATTTTATGGTGCCATCTGGGCGCTTGTAGAACCAATCTGGATGCTCTTTGACGTAAGGATGATCGGGTGAGCAATTGATTGCGAAGTCGAGCGCGATTTCCATTCCGCGTTTTCGGACGTGCTTTTGAAGCCAGTCAAAGTCGGCCAGCGTGCCGAGTGCAGGCTCGACTGCTTTGTGTCCGCCTGCTTCGCTGCCGATTGCCCACGGCACGCCCGGGTCACCAGGCTCGCACTCGATCGAATTATTGCGACCTTTGCGGTTCGTATGGCCAATCGGATGAATAGGTGGAAAATAAATGACATCGAAGCCCATTGCCCTGGCGTCTTCGACCCGTGGTAAACAATCGCGGAACGTCGATCCGCGATCGCCGCGGCCTTCGGCGGAGCGCGGAAAAAATTCATACCACGCCCCGGTTTGTGCCGCTGGACGATCGACAACGACCCGCGGAACTGGTGCATATTGTGTCGCGCCGGCGCGGTCCGCGTAAGTCGCCATTAGCATCTCGAGCTCTCCGGATTGTGCGATCTGGTTGATCTCGGTGTTACCGGCTTTGCAGATGCGCCTGGAGAGCTCCAGTAACCGCGCAGAATCCGTCCGATCGTGCGCTCGCTGGGAGGCCGCCTCGAGCAGAGCAGCGCCTTCCAGCGCTTCGCTCCGGAGCTCAGAGATGCCAGCCCCCAATTTCGCGGTGAACTCCCCTCTCCATCCGGAAAACTTATCCGTCCACGCCTCGATCGTGTATTCGTAAATCGCGCTGTCGTAAAGCGTGCAGACGCCGCGCCAGCGGTCGTTGTCGACGAACGTCATGGGCGTTTCTCGCCACTGTCTCTTCCCGAGAACGCGCCATTTCAGGACTGCTGCAACCACATCATGCCCGTCTTTAAAGATGTCCGCTTCGACGAGGAGATCTTCGCCGACGATGCGTTTTATCGGGTAACGCCCGCCGTCAACCAGCGGCTGCAGATTTTCTATAACCGCAGAAGGAAAGGCCCGAAGCATCGGCCATGAATCAACCGAAATTCGCTGGATGCGAAAGGAGAAATCTCGTCGATAGAGAGATAAGGAACGCTATTACAATGCGAAATAAAACGCGCACTCGTACAGACCAGAGTTGCGAATCATCTCTCGGCGCACGCGGGTGCCGAGAAGAACTTCGAACATATCCTGCTCAAGTCGGCCAATGATAGGATATTGTTCAAGCAAATTCATGATCGGCGAGTGACATTCGAGAATCTGGGAGCCGCCGCCTTCGCCGGTGGTGAACTGGGCCATGTAGCCCTCTCCGTCGCGCACCCGGGCAAGCCATTTGGCGCGTTCGGCGACTGTTTCTCCTTTTACCCTCGTCTTGAGCGCGGCAGTCTTTTTTTCGAAAACGTTGTAAAGGAGTTTTTCCGGCACGTTCGCCCCATAAATTTCCTGAGCCGATTTTAATAGCTCAAGGGTGAATTGATTGCTATCAGCCTGAAAAAGATCATGGCTGCGGCGCGTAAGCCGGTAAACCATTTCCGGGCGACCCATCTTTTGCGGTCGGCGCCAGGTATCCAGATAACCATCGCGCTGAAGAGTGAGGCAATGCTGTTTGATGCCCATGTAGCTCATCTTCATTCTTTCAACCAACTCGTTGACGGACATGCCCCTAGTCCGCTTGAGCGAGTTAAGGATTTCCAGCCGCTGGGTGCGGCCAATTTCTGCGATTAAGCGTTGATTCATAATCTGGTAAAACGGAAGTCGTAGACTTTACACGTCTCAATCTTTAAAACGCAAGATTAAAATTACGCAAATAGCGAAAACAAAAGAGATTACAAATGCCACGAATATCCGGTCTTGGGGAATGGATGAAAAGATGGGTGTTTTGGGGCTGATCGCGTTACCATTAGATAAATGGAAGCGGAACCACTTCAACTCGAATCGGAGACTCTGCCCCGGAACTCTCGATTCCGAGGACGGTTGCGCTCGTAATCCAACCCACCTGTTTGCCGTTCGCCGAGCCGGCAAGTTTCATGCCCGGCCGAAGCGGCGTATCGCGCAACGAGATCAACCCGCACAATCGCTTGTTTGTTTGACCGGACATCTTGATTCGTGAGATCACTTCCTGACCGATGTAGCAACCTTTCTCATAATCAACAGTGCGTTCTTCCAGGTTCGCTTCGATTGGAATGATTTCTTCAGTCAGCTCGCGCCCCCACCCGGGAATGCCGTCTTCAATGCGAAGAATCTCCGCGGAAGCGGCGTCAAAAAAGCGAAACGTTGACGACAATTGTCCTGAAACAGCATCATGGAATGCTGAATCGGCCCAGATATCCCAACCTGTTTCGACAAACCGGCGCGCGGATAGCATGCGCTGGCAATCGGCTATATCCGGCGCCGCTCGCGACAGTACGTGAAAGATCGATAATCGATCAGTGACGTCTTCGATCTGCACGTCATCGGCGATCACATAGCGATCGAGTCTGGCGAAGAGTGCTTCCCGAAGTTTAGGCGCAGCGTCGATCCAAAGACAATCGGGCGTTGCGGAAATAAAAACGCGGGCGTTGATCTTACCCTTCGCATTGAGCACGCACGCTTCAATTGAGGTTGATTCGGTAGCCTTGCGCACATCATTCGTGACCTGCCCATTCAGAAAACGGAGACGATCATTCCCCGTAAGGCGAAGCTTCGTGCGACCCGAGAAATCAAAAAACACGCCTTCACCGGTCTGACGGGCCGCTGTCATGCTCCCTTGGACGAGATAGGCTGTTTCAATAGTTGTTTCCCGCGGCGCAGTAATCGGGTAAAAAAGCCAGCACGCGGACGTGTTTCTTCTTTGGTCTTTTCGTGGAATAGAGTCGGTGCTGTTGTTTCTCCGATAGCGATGTTGTTATTTTCCGGTTCCGATTTTGCTTCCTCCAAATCAGCTAAGATCGGCTCCGCAGCTGGAGGGCTTGCATCCGGATCCGGTTGCGCATTATCGTTTGCCGCTTCCGCATCTTTCTGACTGGCGGGCGGAATTTCGGGCAAATATTTTCGCGCAACCGCAGAGTAATCGTCATCGCCGTGCCCTAACTGGATTTGCTCGAAAAGCCGGTCGCGCGCAGCGGCCGTCACTCCCAGTTCAAGATTATGGGACAAGCCAAGCTGATTGGCGATCTCCATGTCTTTGAGCATGTGCTTTACGGAAAAATGTGGCTCAAAATTCGCCTCAGTCATCTTAGGCATTTTCATTGCCAGAGTCGTGGAATGACTCGCGTTGACTTTCATTGCTTCGACGAATTTTCGCAGAGGGACGCCCAAAGCTCGGATCAACGCCAAAGCTTCCGCCGCGGCTTGCACACTCGCGGCGGTGACCATATTTGTTGCGATTTTGATCGCACTTGCCTGACCGATCTCGCCGGTCTCGATAATCTCCTTGCTGCTCGCTTTAAGAATGGGACGCGCTTCCCGCAGTGCCGCATCATCCCCGGCGAGGTAATAAACCAATTCGCCTTTTTCCGCCGCGATCTTACTGCCGGTGAATGGCGCTTCCACAAACCGTGCGCCGCGATGTTCTACCATTTCCGCCGCGGCACGCATTGAATCCGGCGCAACCGTAGAATGCGCAATTACGATGTGCCGTGAGGTAAGGTTTTCAGTGAGACGCCGCACAGTCTCCAGCAAAGCCCCATCATCGGAGACAAAAATCTGTAGGCAATCGCAGATTTCGGCCAGTTCGCCCGGCGAACCGACAAAATTTGGAACAAGGCGCGGAGTTCGGTTCCAAACGAAGACCTGAAATCCTTTCTGGCGCAGATTGGCGGTCACGCCACGGCCGATAATCCCGAGACCTATGACTCCAATATTTTTTCGCATTGGACCGGACATGTGGCGTTGGGCTCCGCTGGGCGAGGCATTCGGCCACGATCAAACTGCGGGCAAAAGCGCCGGCAGGCAACGCAGAAGTTTGCGAGTCTCCGGAGTACCTTAGAAGCGCTCGCTAATGGACTCGCTCCCGTTCAAAAATCGGCAGCCAGGCGTTGCAATAATTGTCGGCGTTTTTTATTCTCAATCGTAAGCCTGACTTCCGGTTGTACCTCTTCGGAACTCATCTGCCGAGCAATCCATTGCCGGGTCCGCAGATCAGCTGCCATCGTCCGGCGAAGTGATCTGGCACTAACTGACTGCAGGCAACCCCGGCAACGCAAGCTCCTGCAATCAACAGCGCGATTAAAAGTCTGTGTCTCACTTCAGCGCAAATTCAGACAAGTAATACGCCGCGACCGAACCGACGACTTTCAGGCTTTCCGCGCTCACCTTGTCGACCGTGTCATCGGCGGTATGCCACCAGGGGAAGTCAAAGTCGATCACGTCGAGGGTTGGAATTCCGATCCTGTTCAGCGGAGTGTGATCGTCCGTCATTTCGCGATCAAAATAGGTGAAATAACTCCGCAATTTCAGGGCGTCTGCGGACGCAAAAATATCTCGCGCCATTTGCGCGGGCGAATCCGCCGGCAATGTAATATCCAGAGAACGATCACCCACCATGTCGAACAAGATGCCACCCCGAAATTGTTTCCCCGTCCTGGCATCTGCAAGCTGCCGGGCGAAATAGCGGCTTCCGTACAAACCATCGGTCTCAGAAAAATTCTCGTAGGCCTCTTCGCCATCAAAGAACACCAGTTCAACCTTGGCTGCCAGATTCGGTTGCAGTCCAAGGACTCTAGCCAATTCCAACAGCAATCCAGTGCTCGAACCACCGTCGTTGGCTCCGACAAATCGGATGGTGTCGAATGCTTTTGTATCGTAATGGGAGCACAACAAAAAAGAAGGCGCCGGACCACCCGGCACGGCAAATCGTGCAATGATATTAACGAAACGAACTTTGCCTCGCGGCGTATCGTCGGTGAATGTCTGACGCGTTACCCGCCACCCTGAGAGCCGGAGTTGGTTGTCGATGTAATCCCTGGATTTTTCGATGGCATCAGAGCCCGGCGGACGCGGGCCGAAATCAACAAGTCGTTGGACATGAGTCAAGGCCTTCTCGCCGGAAAATTCTTCCCAAATTCCGGCTTGAGAGGGGCGCGGCAACTCGCCACGAATAATTGAAAGAAATAGGACGAATGGGAAAAAAAACAGCGCGGTCGAATGCGGTCGCCTAACGAAAGAAAACGCGCGTTGTGCCATCCGTTTCGGCTTGGACTTGCATCAGCTCTCATTTCCGTAATATTCGATGTCGATTCGTCCCCGTTTTTCTCCGTGGTGAACGGTCACGTGCGTAGCAAGATGCTGTTGTAACCGGTTCTGTAAATCTTCGATTGCCGACGGCGTAATGGTTTGCCCAGCCCCGACTTGTCGGGACCTCCGCCGCGACCGACCGATTCCGAGTTGCCGGGCCACCAGCCGTTCCGTCGAACGAACGGTTGCGTTGCGTCGCAAAACTGTTTCTCCCGCGAGTAACTGCTCCTCTGGCACTTTTAAGGCGAGCAGAACCTTCGCGTGACCGACCGATAGCAGATCCTGAGCAAGCCAAGCTTGGACTTGCGGATGCAGATCCAATAGCCGCATTGCATTGGCCACTGCCGCGCGACTTCGCCCGACTTTTAGCGCGATATCTTCCTGTCGCATCCCAAATTCACTCGATAATCGGGCGTAGCCTTGCGCTTCTTCGATCGGGTTCAGATCGGCGCGCTGCAGGTTTTCGATCAAGGAAAGTTCGAGGACTTCAAGGTCACTCGCGCTTCGAATAATTACCGGCACCTGGGTAAGGCCTGCTTCCTGAGCCGCGCGCCAGCGGCGCTCGCCCGCGATGAGCTCAATTCGAGCACCAACGCGCCGAACAATGAGAGGCTGGATTATGCCGTGTTGCCGAATTGAATCGATCAGTTCCTGCAACGGTTCATGCGCAAAATCTTTGCGCGGCTGCAAAGGGCTCGGGACAATATGTGCGAGACTGACCTGGTGAACTTTCTCTCCCGAATCGAGGCCGTCCATTCGTGGCACCGTCGAGGGAGTGCCAATCAGTGCACCAAGACCTTTGCCAAGACCGGACCTCGCCATGTGCCTGAGGCTACCGGAACGGCCCAAGGAACGCAAACAGCAACCATTATCTCCGGCACTTAAATTCACCAGATTGTTGCGCCGCTTATCGTGGCGGATAGCCTTGCGCTCATGTCGTCGGACCGCGGAGTTTTCACGCTCGGTCATTCACCCGATCCTGATGACGCCTTCATGTTCTATGCGATCGCGCAAAACAAAATCGATCTCCGTGGTTACCGTTTCGAACATCGACTGGAAGATATTCAGACGCTGAATGAACGCGCGCTCCGGGGCGAGCTGCATATCTCGGCGATCTCGATCCACGCTTATGCGCACGTAAGTAAGCACTATGCGCTCCTGCCCTGCGGCGCGAGCATGGGCGATGGGTATGGCCCGCTTTTAATCGCGCAGGCAGCGCGCGAATCCAGCATCCACGCATCAGATGTCAATCTTCGCAATTGGCTGCGCGAACGGGTGATCGCGATACCGGGCCGGATGACCAGCGCTTATCTCGCATTGAAAATTTATCTCGACGATTTCAAGGACGTCGTCGTGCCGTTTGATCAAATTTTCGAGGCGATAAAAAACGGGAGCGCCGACGCCGGTCTGATCATTCACGAAGGCCAACTCACTTATGCGCGCTCTGGTTTTCAGAAACTGATCGATCTTGGCGAATGGTGGAAGCGTGAAACAGGTCTGCCGCTTCCGCTTGGCGGCAATGTGCTCCGCAAAGACATCCCGCACCCCGTGCAGCACGATCTTTGTCAAATTATCCGCGAAAGCATTGAGTTCGGCCTGGCCCACCGTGACGAGGCGGTACTCCATTCGCTTCCTTACGCGCGTGATATGGACGCAGAGCTGGCCGGCAAATTCATCGGCATGTACGTGAACGAATTTACTCGCGATTATGGTGAGACCGGACGCGCCGCGATCCGCAAATTCCTGGGTGATGCGCGTGACAAAGGCTACATCGACACTCCAATTAAAGTGGAGTTCGCTGAATAAATCAGCGCTATTTCTTCGGTTTCTGGACTTTCTCTGTCTCCTTCACAACAAACGATTTTACGCGGGCAAACTCCTTTTTAGAGCCGTTCACGAAATCGCGTGGCCCGTATTCGAATAAGACGACGAAGCAAAAAGCCAAAACGATAAAGAGAACGAGCCAAAAAAGCCCGCGTAGTAAGGCCATGATCGACAGGCTATCCTAGTCGAAGCGGAGGGTCAATGCTGCGTATCCCAGACAAGCTCCAGATTGAATCTGAAACCGACCTGCAATTTTAGTCGGCTCCACGAAGTCTCGTCCCACCAGGATGGATGAACTTCGGATTGAACCGGTGGCCGAAACTGCCATTCTTTTCGCGCCATGCGCATCCCGCTGCTCGATCTACGTGAACAATATCGTACTTTAGCTGAGCCAATCCAAGCGGCAATCGATGCAGTGTTCAGAAGCGGGCGTTTCATCCTCGGACCGCAAGTAGAGGCCTTCGAGCAAGCAATCTGCACATATTGCGATGTTCCGCATGCCGTCGGTGTTTCATCTGGGACAGATGCACTTCTCGCCCTTTTGATGGCACTCGGAATCGGGCAGGGCGATGCCGTCATCACGACGGCTTATACATTTTTCGCGACCGCTGGCTCCATCGCACGCGCCGGGGCGAAGCCGCTTTTCGTGGATATCGATCCGATCACCTATAACATCCGCCCGTCTGCGATTGAAGAATATATCGAGAAAGATTGCCAAGCCGGTTCGAATGGCGAATTGAAAACCAGGGGTGGAGAAAAGCTCCGCGCAATTATTCCCGTCCACTTGTTCGGCCTGTGCTGTGACATGGACGAAATTCATCAGATTTCGGAACACTATCAACTGGACGTCGTTGAGGATGCGGCGCAAGGAATTGGCGCCGAGTATCTGTTCGGCGGAAGAACAGCAAAAGCGGGTGCGATGGGTGAAGCCGGCTTCTTTAGTTTTTATCCCTCGAAAAACCTCGGAGCCGCTGGCGATGCGGGAATGATTATTTGCCGGGATGCCGAGCTAGCGAAGGAATTGCGCATTCTCCGCGATCAGGGAATGGAACCGCGCTACCATCATCGTGTCATCGGAGGCAATTTTCGCCTGGATGAAATCCAAGCCGCAATTCTCGCCGTTAAACTTCCGCATTTGGAAAGTTGGTCAGCAGCGCGACGTGCAGCTGCGGATTTTTACGGCGCTGAATTCGCGCGCACCGGTTTAGCGAAAAAGATCGCCTTGCCAGCGGATCCTTATCGTGATCACGGCTTAACGAATCACCACATTTATCACCAATACGTCATTCGCACGGCAATGCGCGATGCTGTGCGCGAGCACCTCGTCCGGCGGGGGATCGAGACGGCGATATATTATCCGCTCGGACTGCACGAGCAAAAATGTTTTTCGTACCTCGGCTATGAGAAGGGCGATTTTCCGGAGACCGAACGTGCCACACGCGAGACGCTCGCGTTACCGATGTATCCTGAACTTACTCGCGAAGCGCAGCGCTATGTGGTGGATGCGATCGCCGAATTTTTCGGATAAAAAATCGACAATTGCATCTGGGGCGTCTTGCGTCTTGTTCGGGGTGAAATTACTTTGCGAGGCGCAGATCGCGAGTTATATCGACGCTCGCAGCGACGGGTAGGTTCCGGAGTGGCCAAACGGGGCAGACTGTAAATCTGCTGGCTTTACGCCTTCGCTGGTTCGAATCCAGCCCTGCCCAATTTTTGGCTGTCGCTTTCGAGTTGTAAGTTTTAGTGACCTCTTCGCTGGCCGCCATCGCGGCGACCGCCACCGTAGCCGCCTCCACCGCCGCCATAGCCGCGTCCGCCACCTCCGCCTCCGGGTGGCCGCGCCTCTCTCGGACGGGCCTCGTTCACAGTTAACGGGCGTCCTTCAACGGTTTGACCGTTGAATTTCGAAATGGCGTTTTGAGCGTCCTGTTCCGAACCCATCGTCACAAAAGCAAAGCCACGCGACTTGCCGGTGAATTTATCTTGCATGAGAGTCACTTCCTGCACGGCGCCAGCCTGTGAAAAAAGCTCCTGCAGTTCGTTTTCCGTCGTGTTGAAGGAAAGATTGCCTACGTATAATTTAGTTCCCATTGAGTTTATTCTGGAAAACGCAGCCAGGTCACTGTTCCCGCTTATCGGATTTCAAATCGCCACTGAATAAACTCAACTGACAATCCACCAACTTCCAAGCTTCCGTTTCCGTTTCGGTGTCATTAGTAAAATGCTTCGTTTAAGAAAGCAATAGGAAATCGCGAGTCAACTTGCTTCGTTTCAAAATGCTCAAATCTGCCGTTGAAAACGGAAAAAGTACAAACGCCCGTGTTGCTGTGGTGGCAGCGGGCGTCGTCAGCCCTCTCGGATTTGGGCTTAGCGAGACGCTCGATTCGCTGCGCGAGGCGCGCGACTGCGTCACTCGAGTAACCCGATTTTCGGTGGCTGAGTGTCGGTGCAAAACCGCGGGGCAAGTGGCCGATGAGCGCCTGCTCAAGGATCAGCCCGAAGCAGGCCGCGCACGCCGGTTGCACCGTGCATCGTCCATGATGATCTATGCGCTGAGAGAAACTCTGGCGCAAGAGCCTCAGTTCAAACCTGAGTTAACAGTAATTGGAACGACCAGCGGCGGCATGTCTTATGGGGAAGATTATTACCGGTCGTTATATCGACACGGCAGCTTGCGAGATTCGCCGGCCTGGATCGCGAATTATCCTGCGCAAAAGCCGGTGATCGATGCCCAGGAAACCTTCGAAATCTCTGCGCCATGCCAGGTAATTGCGAATGCCTGCGCATCTGGCACGAACGCGATCGGTCACGCGTTTGAATGCGTGCGATCCGGCCGCTACGAACGTGTGTTGACCGGCGGGTACGACGCACTTTCGGAACTGGTCTTCGTTGGGTTTGATTCGCTTCAGGCCTCGACGCCAGAAAAATGCCGTCCGTTTGATCGACATCGCACGGGCATGGTTTTGGGTGAAGGCGCAGCGATTCTGGCCTTGGAAAATCTCGACGCCGCCCGCGCGCGCGGCGCGCCCATTCTCGCAGAAATAACCGGCTACGGCATGTCGACGGATAATTTTCATCTGACGCAGCCGGATCCCTCTGGCATCGGCCCGCGACGGGCAATGGAGCGCGCCCTCCAGAGCGCCCAGATTTCAGCGGATTCAGTCGATTACATCAACGCGCATGGAACAGCGACGCCGTTCAATGACGCCGCCGAAGGCAAAGCGATCGCTGAGCTGTTTGGTCGCGTGCCGATAAGCTCGACAAAGAGCATGATGGGTCACTCGTTAGGCGCGGCAGGGGCGGTCGAAGCGATCATCTGTCTGCTCGCCCTCCAGCATCAATTTGTTCCCCCTAACATCAATTTTCGGGCCCCAGATCAACTGGCCGATCTAAATATTGTTGCGAACGAAGCCCGCCGGACGGCTCTTCGCACAGTTCTCTCGAACTCCTTCGGATTTGGTGGGACCAATGCTTCCATTATGATGCAGAAGTTCGAGGCATGAGCCTAGCAATCGCCGGCATGGGGTGGATTACACCTCTCGGAAACGGCGTTGATGCGGTGTGGGAGCAGCTCCTCCAGGGTTACGAGGCGATTGCGGAAAAAATGTCGGAACAGTTTAGCAATCGATCTTACAACGCTTTCCGAGTTCCCGAATCCGCGCTGGGCAGATTGGCGCCTCATCCGCGCCTTCGCCGCGCGAGTGCGATTTCGCGTTTCGCCGCTGCTGCAGGTTTGCAGGCATTGCAGGCTGCCGGGGTCAAGGTGGAGCCGCAGAATGCGGAACGAATGGCCCTCGTCTTCGCAATCTCAAATGGCGGCGTGATTTACACGAAGCGCTTTTACCGCGATATCGTTGAGGCGGGTGCGCAATCAGCCAGTCCACTCCTGTTTCCGGAAACGGTCTTCAACGCGCCGGCGAGCCATCTCGCAGCGATTCTCGGAATCACCGGCGCTACCTACACTCAGGTGGGTGATAGTGCGGTGGGTCTGGTTGCGATAAGAATGGCGGAAGACCTGCTGACGAATGAGGAGCTTGACTATTGCCTTGTCGTCGGGGCGGAAGAAGTCGATTGGCTGCTGTGTGATGCATATCGGCGGTGGCGGCTGCTTCGCTTGGCACCTCCGGTAGAGCCGTTCAACAAAACTGCGCGGGGAATGATTTTGAGTGAAGGAGCAGGAGCAATCCTGCTGTCACGCAAGGGACCGATAATGATCGCACAAACTGATGCTGGCGCGCATTATCGCAAACGTACGGAAACCGAGGAGATTGTGAGCCAAACTATTTCCAATCTGGCTCAAACGGAAGTCGACTTCGTTATCTCCAGCGCAAACGGCACGTTCATCGACGAGGCGGAATGTAGGGCGCTACGGCGGATAATTCCGGATGCGATCGTCTATACGGCGAAGCCAGCCGTCGGTGAAAGTGTTGGGGCTGCGGGACTGTGGCAGGTGATTTTGGGAGCCCAGGCTTTGGATCGTCGCGAGCTTCCGCCGCTGCTCCACGTTACATCAACGATTCCGTTGCGGGTTCCAGCTTCACGCACGGCACTTACCAAGGCGCGTCACGCAATCGTGTTAAGCTGTGGAGTCAATCAGCAAGTCGCAGGCTTGCGGTTATCGATCCCATGATCCTGGACGGAATTCTGTGCGGCTCGCAGCTGCTTTTGCCCAGGCACAGACCGTTTTTGGCTTTGCAGGAAGGCTTTGCTGCGGTACGTTCGGCGTCCGCGATGCGAAAGTCGGTTTTGTTGCTCTCCGCCCTCCTTGCGAGCATCGGTTTCGTCAGGGGAGAGATCAAGACCAAGGAGAACGTCCCGATTGAAATCACGTCCACTGGAGAAACGACATATGAAAACGGACTGGCAACAGCGCGGGACAACGTCGCAATTCACGTGGGCGACACGGATATTTATGCCGATTACGCTCAATACAATTCGAGCACACATGAGGTCGAACTGCGAGGCCACGTGCGGATCTACCGCGATACACCGACAGCGACGGTCCCCAACCCGAATAAGCACAATGCGAATAAGCACAATGATGAAGAGTCAGACCACAATGTTTCGTTCTATCTTGCCGATAGCGGTATTTATAACGTCGACACGAAACAGATTCGCGCGACAAACATGCGAACGGAGTCGCAGCCTTATTTTCTGAGTGGTCAAAATGTGAGCGAAATCTCCGAGAACGCTTACCGGATACAGAACGGGACGTTTACGACCCATGATGCGCCAAACCCCGATTTTCATCTGCAGGCGCGAACGATTCGCGTATATGAGAAAGACCGCGTAATTTTTCGAAACGTCACGTTGTATGTTGGGAAGGTGCCTGTTTTTTGGTGGCCTTACTTGTATCAATCCCTCAGTGACGCGTTTAGCTTTACGGTCACACCGGCGTATTTGAGCTCATGGGGACCATCGCTTCTGACCCAAGTAACGTTCCCTATCACCGACAATATCAAAGGCCGGATCCGGCTCGACTATCGAGGGCGGCGTGGTGTGGCCGTTGGCTTTGATCCCACTATCGAATATGGAAAG
This sequence comes from Verrucomicrobiota bacterium, assembly GCA_003217835.1. GTDB lineage: Bacteria > Verrucomicrobiota > Verrucomicrobiia > Chthoniobacterales > UBA10450 > Udaeobacter. The sequence goes on along the minus strand of QHMQ01000108.1, from coordinate 3,355 downwards.
GACAACACCAGCTGGGCCAAGCTCAAAACTTATTACATCCAGGACCAGAATCCGCAAATAAATGACACGGCTGTGCCACGAACGGGCGTTCCTACCGGGCGTTACCGGCTCAGCCTGCAGGATCGGACGAATTTTTCCGATGATATCTACGGTATCGCCAATCTAACAAAACTCAGCGATCCGTTTGTTATGCAGGATTTTTATCAAGGGGAATTTCGTGTGGATCCTGTTCCGGACAATGTCATCGCGCTAACAAAAACGGACCCATTTTACACGTTGACGGGGATCGTGCGCTTTCAGGCGAACGAGTTTTTCACGACAACAGAACGCTTGCCAGAAGTAGTATTGGACATTAAGCGTCACGCTCTCTTCGGCGGGCCCATTTTCTATGAAGGCGAAACCGGCTTCGCTGACCTACGGTTGCAATTCCCTGAAGGTTCCGGCTTTGAAAATTATGGCAGCACTCGTCTCGATACTTTCCATCAATTCCTATATCCGAACACTTACTTTGGCTGGCTTTCTATCGTGCCACGGGTCGGCTTTCGCGGGACGTACTATTCGGATACCCGCGATCTCGGGAACACCATCTTCACACCAAATCCTAATCCGCTGGTGCCCAATTTCCTGCTGCCGAACCCGACGCTGGCCCAACCAATTGACTTCGGTGGGGACACATTTCGCACCGTCTTTGATACGGGAGTGGAAGCCTCTTTCAAGGTCTCCCGAACGTGGGAAAATGTCCAAAGCCGCGCGTTCGGCCTGGATGGTCTTCTCCACGTCATTCAACCGTTCACAAATTTCTCGTACGTTTCGGAAAATGGGCCAAACCCGATCTCGATTTTGCAGTTCGATCGATTTGAACCCTCCACCCAACTTCGGGCAATTGATTTTCCACAATTCACCCCAATCGATTCGATCGATAGCTGGACAGTCTGGCGACTCGGTCTTCGCAATCGTTTGGAAACACGGCGCGACGACCAAACGGTCACCTGGTTTGAACTCGATAGCTTCTTTGATGTGAATCTCGATAATCCGTACGATCGTACGCAGTATTCAAACTTTTTTAACAATATCCGCTTTACACCCCTGCCCTGGGTGAGTTTCACGGTCAACTCCCAAGTGCCGGCTTTCGACAAAGGTTTTACGGAAATCGATACTATCATGACTGTTCAACCGGTAGCGAATTTGCAAACGAGCGTCGGGCATCGGTATCTGAATGGTAATCCTTTCTTCATCGACAGCAGCTTATTCGTTGTCGGTGGATATTATCGCATCGATGACAATTGGGGCGTCGGCGTCCAAGAACAATACGAAGCGACGACCGCCCTTCTCGAGGAGCAGCGGTATGCTATTTATCGCGATTTGACCAGCTGGGTTGCCTCATTCGGCGGCGTAATCCGCGACAACAAGGGTGTAAAGGAATATGGCGTCCTATTCAGTTTGACGCTGAAAGCATTTCCGAAGTTTGGAGTCGATCTGAATTTCGATCCTACTTCCGAAGGCCAATGAACGAGGCCTCGCGAACAATGTTGCCGCTCTCAAGTTCGACCGGACGTTCGTGCCCCCGCGACTGAGTCGCTGCGTTTTTCGGTTTATGGACCTCGCAATCATCGGTTCGGGTTATGTCGGTCTCGTTACCGGCGCCTGTTTTGCGGACGTCGGCCATAACGTCATTTGCGTCGATAACGACTTGCAGAAAATCGAAGCTTTGCAGGCAGGCAAGGTGCCGATATATGAGCCCGGCCTGGAGGAGGTAATTCACCGCAATGTCTCAGCGCATCGGCTACGCTTTACCAGCAGCATTCGGGAAGGGGTGGAGAAAGCCCAGATCATCTTTATTGCCGTTCCCACTCCGCAGCAGCCAAATGGCGATGTGGATCTTAGGTTTTTGGAGAAAGTGGCGCGCGAAATCGCGGGGGTATTGACCGACTATCGGGTGATTGTCGACAAGAGCACGGTGCCGGTAAAAACAGGCGAAAAAGTCGCGGAATCGATCAAACGCTACAATCGGCACGGCGCAAGCTTCGACATCGTGAGCAATCCTGAATTTTTGCGTGAAGGGTGTGCGGTCGCCGATTTAATGCACCCGGACCGGATCGTAATTGGCGCGCAGAGCGAGCACGCCATCGACCTGATGAAGAAAGTCTACGAACCCTTCATGGCCCCGATTCTCGTCACCGATATTACCAGCGCCGAACTCATCAAACATTGCGCAAACTCGTTTCTCGCTCTGAAAATTTCATACATCAATGCGGTTTCGGTGATTTGCGAGGCGAGCGGGGCTGATGTCGAAAAAGTCTCGGACGGAATTGGCATGGACCATCGCATCGGTCGTGATTTTTTGAATGCTGGAATCGGATACGGCGGCTCCTGTTTTCCTAAAGACATTGCGGCATTCATCACGATCAGCGAAAGGCTCGGTGTTCCATTTGATCTGCTGAAGGAGGTGCAGCGAATAAACAGGATGCAAAAGGAGCGCTTTCTAAAAGCCATTCGAGAGACGCTCTGGGTTTTGCGCGAAAAACGTATTGCCGTTTGGGGCCTCACATTTAAACCAGACACTGATGATATTCGTTCCTCTGTCGCGATCGAGCTCGTCGCGGATCTGTTGCGCGAAGGAGCACATGTCGTCGCCTACGATCCGAAGGGAATGGAAAAGGCTCGGGCCGTGAAGACGATCGGCGCTGCCGAATTTGCTCCATCCGCTCTCGAGGCTGTGAGCAATGCCGAAGCACTGATTATCGCCACGGAATGGGTCGAATTCGCCAATGTCGATCTCGCGATTGTGAAGAACAAAATGAGGACGCCAATCGTTTTTGACGGGCGAAACTTATTGGACCCGGAAACGATGATCCATCTCGGTTTTCACTATCATTCGATTGGCCGCGCCAGCGTGACGTCGACTTAAGCGTTTAGAGAAAAATGTCTGGTGCAGGGCTAGCTCGAGCGCTGGCCGATAAGCTCAGTTGCATCTGCCGCGCTCGGTGGAATCATAACCGTCTTATGCACGATGCCCGATTCGACGATCTCGCCAAACTTCTTGTGGAATATTCCATTCGACTCAAGCGCAATGAAACGGTTCTGATCGAAGCATTTGACGTTCCGGACGAAATGACAATCGCGCTGATCCGAGCAGCGCGAAACGTTGGAGGCATTCCGTTTGTGCAGAATTACCATGCTCGGGTAAGCCGCTCGCTCGCCCTTGAAGCATCGGATCGACAATTAAGCCTAATTGCGAGCCATGAACTGGCACGAATAAAAAAAATGGACGCGTATATCGCTGTCCGCGGTAGCAACAACGTCACGGAACTATCCGATGTGCCGGCGGAGAAGATGAAATTGGTGGCGAAGAGGA
>QHMQ01000197.1 GCA_003217835.1 Verrucomicrobiota bacterium | reverse complement strand
CATGCCATTGTCACGAGATCGCCAAACCATTGATGTGCGGTCTCGTGCGCAATGACTTCATAGATGCCCTGCCGCGTCGCGGCGGAAGATTTCTCGGGATCAAAGAGCAACCCCAATTCGTAATAAGTGATTCCGCCCCAGTTTTCCATCGCGCCACCGAAACCGCCCGGGATGGCGATCTGATCCAGTTTCGGCAACGGGTAGGCAACACCGAAATAATCGTTGTAGTACTGGAGAATCTGCGCTGTGGCTTCGAGTGCGTAGCGGCCCATTTCCGCTTTACCTTTCGTTGCGATGACACGGATCTGGGTAGGTCCACTTCGCGCTTGGATGAGATCCAGTTCGCCAGCGACGAAAACATTGAGGTAACTCGACATCGACGGAGTCGCTGCAAAGCGTATCTCCTTTCCATCCGGGACCTTTTTCTCGCTTTTAATCGGCATGTTTGAAATGGCAACCCAGTTCTCCGGCACTACTGCCGTCAGTTGAAAGCGCGCACGAAAACTGGGCTCGTCCCAACATGGAAAAAGACGCCGTGCGTCGGTGGCTTCGAATTGCGTGCCGAGAGCGATCTTATTCGCGCTTGTGCCTTGTTCCTGGTAACGCATGTAAAAAAGGCCCTGGCCTTGTTGATTAATCTTGCCTGAGAAGGTTAGCGCGAGCGTATGATCGCCGACTGCAAGTTGGGACGGCAAGACCAACGTGAGCAGCTCGTTCTTCTCGTCGATTTTCATCGCGGATTGTGGCAACGCTTTGCCGTCGATAGACGCGTCTGTGACTTTGAGCTCGAGCGCGTTCAGGACTAGCTGACGAACAAGGTTGTGAGCGCTCAGCTTTACTGTTTCGCTTCCAGTGAACGTGAACTTGTCGATGTCGGGGGCAAACCGAACGGAATATTCTATCGGGACAACCTCTTTCGGCAGTTTTCCTGGGGTTCTTGTAAACTCGAAAGGTTTTTCTGCGTGCATGAGCGGGACAAACACCAAAACGTGGCAAAGAAAGAAAAGACGCAAGACACGCATGTTGTCACTAAACAACGCGTAACGAGCTTTGCATCCGCAACGCGGAGGATTTGTGTAGCGGCGGCCTTGTCAGCTGCAACTATTGTCCCAAGCAGGCGACGAGCTCTGCCTCTACCGCGATACGCTGCCTTCCTACCATCTACTGAACAATCAATACCAACAGCAGCTGTCCACTCCCAACTTGCGGCCCTTTGATCACGAGTGGACTGCGCTTGCTCAATTTGGCGTCTGTTTCGAGTAAAAGCTCTTTCTCTTTGTACAGTTTCAGATTCAAAACATAACCGGCCTCGCTTTCGCCTCGTGCATCGACATGTAGCCCGAAAAATTTGCTGGTTGCGAGCCAGTCTTCCTGGCCGGTCTTGAGTGTCTTGCTCGACTGGCCGATGACCTGAAATTGGTTATAGCCGAAAAGTTCCTTCAGAAGCCGCTCGATCCGAGTCAACTCCAGTGGGATCGATTCCGGTTGCGCGACATTTTCCGCGATGACGAGTCCACTCCAAACGGTCTCCGCCGCCCGTAATCCCGGCGCCGCGCTCATGATCAGCGCGATAAAAGCGGTGACGAACGGGAACGGGCGAACCATGAGCGGTTATTTGGCTGCGTAATCCGCTGGCAACGACTGTAATCCCTCAGTCCAGAGCACCGTTACCCGGTCCCCTTTTGCCTCGAACATCGAAATGGTCGCATTTGGGCTAACGACCGGATCAACGCGCGCGTTTAGAATCTGCGAGAGGTATCGCGACTGCTCGGCTGGATTCTTCTCCCGCATAACGAAAACGGCGAAAACCAGAAAGAGAGCGAGCGAAGCCGTTCCCGTCCAAAACAGGCGACGGATTGTCCACCAGGTGGAAACCTGGGCAGCCTGCTCCCGAAACGGCTCGACATTTTCGCGCGCGATTCTCTCGCGGAGCTGATGGCTGAAGAACTCTTCATTTGCTATTGCGTGCGCGCCGAGTTCGCGTTTCAAAAGAGCGCCGAGCTTTTTCGCCTCTAGCTTTTCCAATTTAGCGGCAGCGTTGTCGGGCAGCGAAGCCTCGAACTCGACTAACTCTTTTCCAGTGAGCTGACCGTCGAGCCATGCCGTCCACTTTTCTTCAAATGTTTTCATAAACGTCCCTCAGCAAATTTTGCAATTTCTTGCGCGCATAAAACAAGCGTGACATCACCGTGCCAATCGAGCAGCCGAGCGTTTCTGCGATCTCGTGATATTGCATCTCCTCAATCTCCTTCATTAAAATCACAGCACGATGTTCGGGCGAGAGTTGCGCGATTGCGTTGTCAATGCGCGTCCGGGTTTCAGACCGCTGCATTATCTCGTAGGGCAATGCGTCTGCTTTCGGCGCCGTCCTGGACGCGGGATCGATTTGTTTCGCCTGAATCGCATCGTCAAACTCAGCGCCCACTCCTTTCACCTGTTTTTTTCGCAGCCAATCGATCGTCACGTTCATCACAATTCGATAGATCCAAGTGTAAAAGGAGGAGCGCCCGCGAAAGCGTTTAATCGACTTCCACGCTTTCACGAAGCTGTCCTGAGCCAAATCCCAGGCGTCCTGCTCGTTATGGACCATGTTGTAAATCATTCCGAATATCCGTGTTCGGTAGCGAGTTACTAGCTCGTCGAATGCCTCGGTGTCACCGGCCTGGCAGCGCTTCACCAAGTCCGTTTCCGACACATCGGCCTGAGCCAGAGTCTCTTCCGTTTGCATAATTGGACGGAACTAGCCGCCTTTCATTCAACAGTTTTAGCGGCTGCCGAATCGGCGTCGCCACTCGCCACGGTATTCCCCCATTAGGGTGATGATTCCGTCGCGTACTTGGAAGAGCCGCTGTTGCAGCACCGAATGCTGCGCTGGGGTAATCAACTTCTCGGACAAAAGTTGCGTCGCCGCGTCCATCGAAATCGTGATCGCCTTCAAGGCGCGCTTCAAATACGCAATAGTCATCCCGATTTCATCGACATCATCATCGCTTAAGGCCGCGGCCAATTTTGCGCTGGCCAGGGCCGAGTGGGTGGCCAGTTTCACCACTGCCGGTTCGTTTTGGAGCGAAGGATTTTCATCGAAGAGTTGATCGATCGAAATCGTCAGTGCGAACGCGGCGCGATAAAGATTATGGTCTTCAAATGTGTCGAATGACGGCGCCCGATCTGCGCCGGGAGCGCTCTCTTCTGCGGGCTCCTCATCCGACAGCGCATCGCCTTCCGCGCTCCAGTCCTTCTCGTCGAGTAGTTGCGTCCAGCCCATTTCCCGGGCGATGATCTGATCGCGTTGCGGATCATCGAGATATTTTTCCAGTAATTGCATGTACTGCTCGGTCTTGTGGTCCTGTTGCTGGAGAAAACGCTCCCAATCATATTCATCCCACATGCGTTCGGACTCCCCCTCGTAACCGGCCATGTTCGACTTAACGTCAGCTTCTGTTCCCGCGCAAAAAATTTCGCTCTGGTGAGCAGATTATTCCGCGGCCCCACAATCGCGGCCGTTTTGACCGACTCGTGCATGTGCGCGTAAGCTGCACAATGCCGCCGCACTGTTCTGGGATTTGCCAGCGTAATCGATGTTGTGACTGACGAAGACAAGGACGACCAATTTTACCGGGATACGGAGAGCATCGCCTTTCCGAAACTCGACGATCGCCAGCTCGCGCTGCTTGAGCCTTTGGGAAAGCGGCGCACGTTGCAGCGCGGAGAGTTTATCTTCAAAGCAGGGCAACGCGATCTCGGGCTGACCGTTATCCTGCGCGGCGAAACCGAAGTCTTCGAAGCGCGGGAAGGCACCGAGCAAATTCTCGCCACCGGCAGGGAGCGCGACTTCATCGGTGATGTTGCGATGTTACAAGGTACCTCCGCACTGGCCACTGCGCGCGTAAAGTCGGAACGGGCCGAAATTCTGGAAGTCCCGGCGGGAAAGATCCGGCGCGCGCTCGCCGAATTACCGGGTTTGGGCGGCCCCATTGTCAACGCTTTGATCATGCGTCGGCGGCGGTTGATGCGCGACCGTGAGTTTGCTGGCCTGCGCATTATCGCGTTGCGGGATACGCGCGAGGGACATCAGCTCGATGATTTTCTCGACAAGAACCGCATTCCCCATCGGCTGATCGAATTTGAAAGCGAACAGGGTCAGGCGCTCTGCCAGCGGCTGCACCTAACGAGTCGCGATTTGCCGACGCTCCTGACTGCGAACGGTGCTCCACTGCGCGGGCCCTCGCTGCGCGAAGTCGCACAAGTGGCCGGATTGCTTCGCCCGCTGGCGTACGAGAATGAAAGCGAAATCGCCTGCGATCTAACCATCGTTGGCGCTGGTCCGGCAGGTCTTGCCGCAGCGGTTTATGCGGCATCGGAAGGATTGAAAACGGTCGT
>QHMQ01000107.1 GCA_003217835.1 Verrucomicrobiota bacterium | reverse complement strand
ATTGCTTGGCTTGCGTGTCAAAATTTGTGCGCCCGAAGAAATGCTCTGGATGAAAGCATACATCATGGAGCGAGAGCGGTTCGATGGCGCCGACATTGCGCATATTCTTGAGAGCTGCGCAGACAAACTTGACTGGGCACATCTTCTTCGCCGATTCGGTCCCGATTGGCGCGTATTGTTGAGCCATCTAGTCCTCTTCGGTTACATTTATCCGAGCGAGATCGGACGAGTTCCCGCCGCCGTTATGAATGATCTAATCTCGCGATTGAAAGACGATATGCCCGCTATTGGGCAAGATCGCCTCTGTCGAGGAACGCTGCTTTCGCGGCAGCAGTATTTGGCGGATGTGCAGGAACGCAGATTTCGGGATGCGCGGCTGGAACAACGTGCGCACATGGATGCGGGTGATATTGCGCATTGGACAAAGGCGATCGCAAAAGAGAACAAGGCGGAGGAAGCACCGGACTGAAATAGCAAGGCAAAATAAGCCTTCAACTCCAGGCGATTATGGAGTCGAGGTCGATGTTGGCGTTGGACTCAGCTCGGCGGGCGCTGGTGAAAGCAAAGGCGACGGACTTGATAAGGCAGTGGCAAGTTTTGCCCTGGCTTCGTCGAGCAATTTTTTTTCTTCAGCGTAAATCTTCACATCGTCAGCCGCATCGACATATTCCTTCGCCGCTTCGGTTTGATTTGCGTCAAGCAGCAACAGCGCGACGTAAACGGCTGCATGCGGATCATGTAATTGGTCGGGTGGCAATTTTTTTATAATTTCAAGGCCTTGGTCGCTATGGCCAAGCCGGTCGAGTGAAAATGCATAAGTGACAGCACAATTTGTGTCGTTCGGCGCTCGATCGTAAGCCTCTTTTGCAAGGTCCTGCGATTCTTTTGTGTTTTGGCCAATATTAAGTCCAAGTCGCGCGAGGTCCGCTGTGATCGGCGGCTCATTCGGAGAGCTTTCGTGCAGGCGCTGGAGAATGTCATAAAGTTTTCCAGTCTCATTCTTTGCGCGATAGAGTCGCGCAAGCGCGTCGAGCGCTTCACGCCGCATCGGCGGATTCTTTGCAATACGCAGCCAGAGTTGTTCGGATTCTGTTTCAAGGTTCCATTTCGAAGCCAGACGCGCGAGAGCAAGTTCACGCTCTGGTCGTTCGTCTGTCGCTTGTTCGGCCGAGCGCCACAACTTCTCGAATTCAGTATCGGTGGCGTGCTGTGATTGCCGTGTCGCAATTGCCTGGTAGGCAAAGCGCAGGTATTCAGAGTCGCCCCACGAGCCGCTGCGCGTCCAGCGTTTGAGACGCGACCAGTTGTTTGCGTCCGCATACGCCCCTGCAACTGTGATGGATACCGGCGGAGAATTAATCTCGTCTCCCGGCAATTTATCAATCCATTTAACGATCTCGCCGGCGAGCCCATTGTTGTTCATCCAGTCCATAAGCGACGCGAGATCGGACGGATTGCGTGCGGCAAACGGTTTCACCCCGTCCAGCAGAAGGCGGAATTTCTTGTCGTCTAGCTTTCGATAAAAGTTCAGGCAGAGCAGATAATCGCCAAAGGTGACCTGCTGTGACATCTGAAGCTGTTGGGCGAAGTTGTCTGCGACGGCAAGATCATTGCGTGCCACGGCATCGTTAAGCAACGCGCGCAGCGCACCGGTGCGAAAAGGAGCGACTTTGCTCAGTCGATCGAGCGTGGCGCGTGCCTTTTCGCTCTTTTTCGGATCACTGGAATGGATTTGCAGGGCTGCAAGATTGAATTGATAAAGATCGCTGCTCGGTTCTTCTTTTACCGCCGCCGCGAATTGCCCCTCTTGCTCGGCGAAATTTCCTTCCGCACGCGCGAGCCAGCCCGCGACGACATGAAAGGCGGCTCTGTTGCGATCGACGCTGGAGATACGATCCAGGGCTTTTCGCGCGACGTCGAGCTGCCCAAAGCGCAGCGCCGCTGAGGCGAGCTTGAGCTGGCTGTCTGGGTCCTTCGGGAGGAGTCGCGCGATTTGTTCGCGCCACCAGACGGTTTCCTCGAGGTTCTGTTTTTCTGCTGCTTCCGCCAGAATGTAAAAGGCCGGCAGAGATTCCCGGTGAAGCTTCACGACCTCTTGCGCGTTCTGCGCTGCCTCCTTAAACCTCTCCTGTTGCAGCATCGAAGCAGCACGATGGAGCAATCGCCGTTCGTGCCAGCCGCTATAGACGCTTGAGCCGTAACTGAAGAAAATAATCGCCAAGAAAATGGCGAGTACGGACGCAGCAATTAAAAAGGCAAGACGGGCCGGCCATCGTTGTCGTTGCAGGAAAGACTTGAGACGGAGAAATAATTGGGGACTTCTTCTCTGCTTGGTGCTTCTGATTTTTTCCGCCATCCTCGTGTCCTCTCGCCGCGCCGAAGTGGCACTCCGCGCGCCGACCCGCCAGGCGTCTAAGATTCCGTCGTTGCCTGGGATTCTTCAACCACAGGGACCTCTTCGATCGATTCCATGACCTGCTCCCTCAAACGCGGGCCCCAAACATATCGCGTGAGTAAGACTTTGATTGTTGCCGTTAACGGCACGGCCAAGAGTGGGCCGAGCACTCCGCCAATTATCAAGCCCCAGACAAAGATCGACACGATCACTGTCATTGGATGCAGCCCCACAGAATTTCCCACAATACGCGGGGCGTAGAATATCCCTTCCAGATTCTGGATGAGGATGAAAATGCCGGTCACGATGAGAGGATGTGTCCAATCGCCCCATTGAAAAGCGGCGATTAAAACGGCTGGCACCCAGCAGATGATTATCCCGATGTACGGAACCATGGTCAGGATGACAACAAGGGCGCCAATGAGGGGCGCAAAATTGAGCCCGAAAAGCGTCAGGACGCCGCCAATCAGCACGCCATCGACTAAACAGACGAGCAACTGACCGCGAAAATACGCGGTGACGTACTTGTTAATTTCCGACAATACTTCGGCCACTTCATCCTTGAGCGGCGACGCGCGCAGCGGCAGATAATCTTTCCATCTCTTTTCAATGCGCGGTTTTTCATTCAAAAGGAAAAATAGATAGATTGGCACCAGGATGAGGCTGAGCAAGAAGCCTGTGACCCCAAGAAATCCGCCGATGCTTTTCTTCAAGATCCCCCATAATTTTTCCATCAATGTTGGAAACGCCCGCTGGAGATTAGGAATTTGTTTTTCCACATAAGCTTGAATGCGTTGGCGTTCGGCGGTCGTAAGCTTCGAAGGGTTCGGCGCAATCGTTTCACTCGCGGGCGCAATCGCTTGCGGCGAAGCAGCTGCGTTTGGCGAGGCGGTCGCAGTCGTGGTTGGCTGCGCATGAGGAGAGGGGGAAACAGGGCCAATGAGCCAGTTTGTGAAACTGGACGAGGCAGACTTTTCGCGCCCCCCGCCCAAAAAGCCGAATGTCTGGTCGAATCGATAGATAAGATCGACGATCCGATCGCGTGCGCGCTCTGTATAGGCGGGGACTTCCTTTGCGAAATTTGCGCTTTGGATGGAGATGGTCGGTACGAGCCAGGCGATCAAACCTCCCAACGCGACGACGCCGATGGCGAAAAGAAGAGTCACCGCTTTCGTGCGACTGAGACCACCTCGGGACATTTTCGTCACGAGCGGGTCGAGCAGATAGGTGAGAATCATTGCAATGGCGACTGGGATCAAGATTGGCTGAAGGAAGCTGATGATATTGGCGCCCGTCCAGATGACCGCGCCAACGATCACGATGAGAAAAACAACAAAGAGGGCGCTGAGGGCCGCCCACATAGTCTTGCGCTGCCAGGGAGTTGGATAGTCCTTCATCTACGGATCATGCCGCCTCTAGTTTGTAGAACAGCTGCGCTGGTTCGACATTTTGTCACCGCGTCGAATTCGTCTTTGCTGGCGAACCTTTACTGATCGTCGTCTTAGTGCTCTCGATTTTGTCTGCGAGCTTTTTGTTTTGCGGATCGAGTGCCAGCGCTTTTCGCCACGCTTCCAATGCCTCCGGTACACGACCTAATTTCAAATAAGTGTCACCAATATGCTCGAAGACGATCGGGTCATCATGCTCGATGTTTTTCGCAGCTCGAAGTAGGTCGGCCAAGGCTTGATCAAATTTGCCCTTTCGAAACTCAACCCAACCCAGGCTGTCGAGGTAAGACCCATTGTCAGGCTCAATCAGCAGAGCGCGTTTGATCATGTCCTCGGCTTCGTCGAGGTGCAGGTTGTGGTCTGCCCACATGTAGCCAAGGTAGTTGTAGGCTTCCGCGGCGTTGGCGGGATCGAGAGCGATTGATTTGCGAAGCAAGTCTGCTGCTTTTTCGTACAAACCCGCCTGCTCGGCCGTTGCGCCGTAATTGAAATAGAATTTCGCGTTCACGATTTCATTGTCCTGATCGAGTTCTGCTTCGTGCAGCGCCTCCTCAAAGGTTGTCACCGCTTGCTGGATCTGTTTCGCTTCGCGCTGGGCCAGCGCGAGATAATAAACGATCTCCGGCGCGCCTGGGAACCGGCGGCGCGCTTCGGCCAGAATTTTCACTGCCCGATCCGCATCTTTGACCGGGCCGAGGAGTAACTCCGCCAGCCGCAAGTATGTGCCGGCATGATCAGGATTAATGAGCAGGCTTTGCTCGTAATTTGCGGCTACCTTGACAAACTTGGCTTTAGCTTCGTCAAGCCGCTTTGCGCGTTGAAGCGATCGTGCTTCGTCATCCAGAACCTGGGCCAGCAAATCGTAGGGCTGATATTTTTCGGGATGCTGTTTGATGATTTGCTCCAGCATCTCAACCGCTTTGGCGCGCTGGTTCGTCAAAATGAAACCGGTGGCAAGTTTTTCTCGCGCGTTCGCGTCGTCGGGTTGCAGTTCGAGCACGCGAAGATAGAGCGGAATAGCCTCCTTCAATTGTTGCGATGATGCATAGTAATCTGCCACGTCCTTAAGCACCGTGGGATCGTCATTGGCGCGTTCCGCCGCTTTTTTGAAAATTTCGTTAATACGTCCTAACTCGTCGCCCTTCGGCTGCGAATCGGGCTTAAAAAGAATCGACGCGTAAAGCTTCCCCAGCCCCGTCCAGAAGGCTGCGTCGTCGCTATGAACTTTTGTGGCTCGATCCAAAGCCTGGAGCGCTTTCTTTTCTTCTCCCGCCGCTAGTTCGATCTCGCAAAGACGCTGATAAGCCTCTATGTCTCGGGGATTTAGCGTGATGGCCCGATTGGCGTAATCGACCGCTTGATCCGTTTTCTTGAGATACTTCGCATAGATAAAAGCGAGCTGGCTGTAAGGCTCGGCATTGTTCGGATTTGCTTTAATTGCGTCTTTCAGAATATCGATGGCCTGCGGAAAATCATCCTGCCGCGTCAGTAGAGCGGCCACCCGCGACGCAAGTTCCGCCTGACCAGGATCGACGTTGAGCACTTTGCGATATGCCTCTAGCGCTTTATCAATCTCACCGTTTTCCTCATAGGCTGCCCCTTCGACAAAATAAGCGAGCGCTCCAGCTTTACGCTCGCCTTCCGGGCGTAGAACGAGGTCCGCAGCCGGTTTAAGACTGAACGAATCATCCTGGCGATCGATTTTTTTTATCCCGCCGGACGCAGGTTGGATTTGGGGTGCCGAATTACGCGGAGGCCGAGCAATTCCCGCAGTTGCCGGGAAAAAAAAAACAATTGCGAAAAGAAAATACGAGATCGTGAGAACCCCCCACTTCATCTGCTCGATCATTATTACGACTCTAGCTTTCGGCAACGCGTTCGCAAACCAGCGCGGGCGAGCCTTAACAAACAAGAATGAGGCAACTGCAGGTTACGCCTTGTAACGAAGACGCTTCTTATGGCGATTTTGCTTCATGCGCTTGCGGCGCTTGTGTTTGGAAATCTTCGCCTTGCGTCTTTTTTTGAGGGAGCCCATTCAGGTTTTCAGATTTGCGAGCCGGATTCAACCATCTAATGCGACAGGTTGCAACTTTGTTCTTTTGGCTGGAGCGATTGGTTAGGCATTTTTCTTAAGATCATCTGGATACCCATTGAATCCTTTTGCTCGCCAATGGGCACGGATGGAATCGAGTACCTCGACGGAGTCGGACGTGACATGGACATCGCGGTCATTGCAGAAACAAAATCGCGCATCGAGTGTCAGCGGCTCAATCCAACAATCAAAGAGGTCCAAGCGGAAGCCCTTCGTGCGCTCACGCTCTGCAATAAACGAAGGCACATCTCCGATCGGAACGGTGTAGCCAACGCCAACGTCGTCCTGCTGAGGAGCATCAGGCGTAAATCCAAACGATACTGCGACGTCGCTGATTCCGCGCTCCGTCAGAAGCGACATGACAACGCCAAGTACCTGGCGGAACTGTTCTTCGCTGAGGATGTTAGTGAGGATCTCCACGCCAAACGAGAATTAGACCGAATTTTTCTTTCTGAATCTATTATCTCTTTAACATCTCATCGCGCTTCCCCTTGAATTCTGCTCCGGGCTTCCATTCCGGAAATTTATCGGCGTTGGCGACTTGATAGCCGACTTCGAATAAAAGATCGATATCCTGGACTGCACCGGAGAGGTCCCATTCTGGATTCACTTCGTCCGATACCTGGTGATAATGATGCGCGGTGTAATCGTCTTTCTTTTGCTGTCCGAAATCGGCCAGCTTGCCGATGAAATCTTTGCCGCCGCCCGTGTAAAGCGCAGGGACACCAAGCTTGGAAAATTCAAAATGATCAGCGCGATAAAAGCTGCCCTTTTCAGGCTGGCTGTTCGGCGTCATCATGCGCCCGTTGCGCTTCGCAGCCGTCGCAAGCATGTCATCGAGCGTTGAATTATTGTCGCTCAGGTCTTCAATGTCGCGCGTTTTCCCCCAAGGATTCACGGTGTCGATGTTGATATCGGCGAGCGTTTTCTCGAGCGGATAAAGCGGATGCTCCGCGTAGAATTTCGCGCCGAGCAATCCCGCTTCTTCGGCTGTCGTCGCCATGAACAGGACCGATCGTTTTGGCAGCGGATTCAATTTTGTGAACGCGGCTGCGAGCTGGATCACCGACGCGACGCCGGACGCGTTATCGATTGCTCCATTAAAAATCTGGTCGCCTTGCAATTCGGGGTGACGCCCGAGATGATCCCAGTGTGCGGTATAAATAACGTATTCATCCTGTAATTTCGGATCGCTCCCGTCGAGCTTGCCGATGACATTGTGAGACTTGAACGAGTGAATCTGTTGCTTGATGTCGATGTTGGCTTTTGCATTTAACGCCACCGGCCGGAATTCTTTTGTGATCGCGGACTTCTTCAGCCCGTCGAAATCCTGACCGCAATCGGCTAGCAATTTCATGGCGACATCGAGCGTGATCCACGAGCGCACTTGTATGGCGTCCTTGTTCTTGTTTGGC
This sequence comes from Verrucomicrobiota bacterium, assembly GCA_003217835.1. Classification (GTDB taxonomy): domain Bacteria; phylum Verrucomicrobiota; class Verrucomicrobiia; order Chthoniobacterales; family UBA10450; genus Udaeobacter. Next base: position 4,187 of record QHMQ01000107.1, on the reverse strand, counting down.
GCGTCGATCTCATAATTTTCCTTGGCCCAACTCGTTTTCACGACCGAGTAGGGATAGGCGGCCGGTCCGGTCTCGTGAATGATCACGGCTGCGGCGGCGCCTTTTTGCGCGGCGATTTTGTATTTGTAAGTCCAACGCCCGTAATAGGTCATCGCTTTTCCTTTAAACATTTTGTCATCAAGTTTTGATGGATCCTTTGGGTCCGGAATCGGCGGATCATTGATCAACATCAAAATCGTCTTACCTCGTACATCGACATCTTTGTAATCGTCCCAGCCGTACTCCGGCGCGACGATGCCATAGCCGACAAAGACGACGTCTGAATTGTTGATCTTGATCTCTGGTTGAACACGTGCCGATGAGGCAACGAAATCGTCGGGATATTTTAGCTCGATCGTTCTATCGCCAACCGTGAACGACATTCTCGGTTCGCTTTTGATCCCGGCCAGGGGGACCTCCTGCACATAACTTCCGTCGAGATTTCCCGGCTTTAGACCGATTTGTTTGAACTGATCGCTGATGTACTTGACCGAAAGTTCTTCGCCTTTTGTTCCGGGCGCGCGCCCTTCGAATTCATCGGATGCGAGAATCTTTATATGCGCCAGCAACCCGTCCGGCGTGATCGCCTCCAGCGCCGGCTGCAAACGTAAGGCCAATTCATCGACCGCGAGACTCGACGCGGCGACGCCAAAAAGGATTGCGACCAACCAGCGTCCAATTTTCATTCTCTTCTGTAGCGGCGCTCTAAATTTACGCCAACCCTCGCTAGGCTTCGACTTGGCGGGGAGACTTTCACGGGTGTTGCTGATGTGCGACGATTCTCCGCAAGTGTAGCGCGAGCCTCTGGCTTGCGTCTAATTCTCGCAAGCTGGAAGCTTGCACTACTCTTTTACCTGCTTTCCTGTGATGGACCGGCTGGCGCTTTCTTCTTGTCCTGCGGTCCGATGCCGATCTTTTTCAGGAACGGTTGAATCGATTGTTTCCGGCCAAGGAACTTCTCGATGGAGATATTGATGTCGCGCGAATCTCCAGGTTCGTAAATTTCGCGACGCAATCGCAGTCCGGCTTGCTTGTCGAGGTAACCATCCTTCGATTTCTCAAAGACAGTGGCCATATCGGCAGCGATCGCATCGGCCCAAGCATAACCGTAGTAACCGGCGTCGTAGCCGTTCAAATGGCCAAAGTAGGAAACAAAAGTCGTGCTCGGATCGATTGGCAGAAACACCTTCTCCAAGATCGGATTTGAGATCAGCACGCAATCGTACGGTTCATTTTCCGGATGCTGATCGTGCAAGACAAGATCGAGCGTCGCGAAAGCAAATTGCCGCCGGTAGAAGAGGCCGGCGATGGCAAGTTTGGCGTCGTTCATTTTTTTGACGATTTCCGCAGGAATCTTTTTCGATGGATCGCGGTAATCCACGGCGAATGTATCGAGGACTTTCTTATCCCAAACCCAGTTCTGCAGCATTTGTGAGGGCGCTTCGACGAAATCGCCGGGAACATGAGTTCCGGCGAAGCGCCCGTACTTGGCCTTGGTGACAATCGAATGCAACGCGTGACCGAACTCGTGAAAAAGCGTCTCCACGTCGGTGTGGGTCATTAAGGACGGCTTGTCCCCAGTTGCGGGAGGAAAATTACAGAGCAAGGCCACGGTCGGCCGCTGGTATCTTCCATCCGGTAGGAGTTTACCGCTGATGATATCGAACTGTGCGAAGTGATTGAATTTTCCCTCGCGCGGAAACATGTCGAGGTAAAACATCCCGAGCGGTTCCCCGGTGGCCGAATCGGTGATGAGATAAAGTTGTAGATCCCCAATCCATTTGTAAGGCGCGGTTATCTTCTCGAATTTAAGACCGAAAATGTTTTGATAAATGTTGAACATCCCCTCCAGCACGTTTTGGAATGGGAAATAAGCGCGCAAGGCTTCGGTATCGACGGCGTATTTCTGTTTTTTGAGCTGATTGCTGTAGTAGCGCCAGTCCCACACGTCGATTTTCGCGGCCGGATCCTTCGTGTCAGCCGCTTTCATCTTTTGCAACTCCGACACTTCGCCGTCGAACTTTGGCTGAATTCCGGCGATCAGATCGTTGATATACTTTTTCGCATTCGTGCCTGTCTTGGCCATTTTGATTTCGGTTTGGAAATCGTCCCATGATTTATAACCCAGTCGCAGGGCGATTTTGTTGCGTAGCGCCAGCATTTGGTTGAGAACGGGAACGTTTGTGTCTTTAGCGAGCGTTTCGCGAATGAGGTAAAGTTGTTTGCGAGCGCCTTCGCTCTTCGCGTTTTCTTCAACAGTGTTGAATTGCCAGGTGACATTTGCCATCACCGTGTAAGCATCATCCCCGGTTTTGACGCCGGGCGAGGCGAAGAAGCTTTCCGGCAGACCTTCCAGATCGGTCTTTGTGAAAATAACCGGACCAGTTGCGTTGACGATGTTCGTATCGAAATCGGTTCCCAGGTTCGACAATTCCTTGCGAAGGAGCTCGACTTCCTTGCGCGGATCGGGCGGCAATTCCAAGCCGGCACGCCGATAATCGCGCAATGTTTCGTTGAATAGCTTTTCGTCTTCGCCGGAGAGCTTGGGATGCGTGTCGGCGAAGGCTTTGATCGCCTTGTAAACATCCTCGCGGTAATCAATACCAACTGCCCATTCCTGGAATGCCTTTACTGCTTCTTCGGCAGCCGCGCGCATGCCAGGATTCGTGTTCGTCTCCTTAATGATGGTCGCTTTATTGGCGGCAATTCCGGCTTGGTAAGTGAGATCGTCGAGCGCAACGACTGTGCTCTTAAACGTGACTTTGGCGGGATCTTGTGCGCCGATTTGATCCAAGGCTGTGTTCGCTTTGGCGATCGCATCTTTCATGGAAGCTTCGACCGCTTCCGGCGTTTGTTCCCATTCCGGAATTGTTAAGACGGCATTTGCTTTCGCGGCAGCGGCCCGAAAGTCATCGACCGATTTTGTTTCGGAGGCTGAAAGATCGACAAGCACAGAGCAGAGCAAGATCGACAGACACAAGTTTTTCATGCGGAAAGGCTTGATTGATGAAGACAGCGAAGATTGTGTAGAAGACTTGTCCGGTAAAGCGAAAACGCGCTGTATCATGTGATGATCGAGAAATTCTTCCTCGCCTTTATTCCGATCTTTGTCGCTATCGACCCGATTGGGCTCGTTGCGATTTTCATGGGCCTCGGGACGAGCGCGTCCCACGAACGTCGACAACGCCAGGCATTCCTCGGAATTTTCACCGCCCTTTGCGTAGCGGTCGGCTTTATTTTTCTCGGAAAAATTATCTTTTCTGCGCTCGGGATTACGGTTGCGGACTTTCAAGTCGCCGGTGGCCTGATTTTGCTCGGTTTAGCCGGACGCGAATTGCTCGGTCTAGGCCCACAGGATCGCGGCGGCGGCGACGAATTTGGCGTGGTTCCACTCGGTATGCCGCTCATTGCCGGTCCGGCGCTGCTGACCGCGCTTCTCATTTTGGTCGATACAGTCGGTCTCGTCTTTACGCTAGTCTCGCTTCTGGTGAATCTGGGACTGGTGGCGATCGCGTTTTGCAATGCGGATCAGTTTACTCGTTGGATGGGAAGACAGGGATTACGCGGCGTGTCGAAAATAATCGCACTCCTTCTCGCCGCGATCGCCATCAGCCTGATTCGGCGTGGGTGGCACACCGTAGGCTAATGTCGCCTTTCAGGCCGATTTTATATGGTGCCGGCGTAATTCGGGCCAGAATGGAACAGTTCAGCGGTTTATTACCCGCCTGATAGCGATCATATTGGTAACTAGTGGTGACGGTTGGTGGTGGAGGCTGTTCCGCACAGATGAGGAGGCGAGCGGCAAATATTAATGCCAATAATTGTTTCATATTGTGTAACTTATGTTTTATTTTGCAGGCAACATTGGTTGCCACTATTAAGCCGTTGCGTTTGTCACGATGTTGCACAAGATTTCATTAATTTCCAAGAAAGAGCCTCGGCGTCTCGTTCGACACGTCCGTTGACACGTTAGCGAACGTCATTACTATCGTCGCCCTTATGAGATTTCCTCTCGCATTAACGACCAAGATCGCGGCTTACATGATCGCCCAGAAGCTTCGTGGCACGAAGAAGTTTGCCACGGTGCTTCAACTTGAGCCGTTGCACACCTGCAACCTGACTTGCACAGGCTGCGGGCGAATTCGAGA
>QHMQ01000169.1 GCA_003217835.1 Verrucomicrobiota bacterium | reverse complement strand
AAATTAATTTGCGATTGATTAAATAAATCTTGAAAGACAAAGCGCAAGCCGGTACTCCTCGATCCAGTTCTTTGCGAGCTTAAGAAAGTGGATCGGCGCAAGAAATCCCGTGTAAATCGGGAGCAGTTGCGCTGCTGTAACTGGATACAACTTCCCATGGGCCAGTCCCCGAAAGCTTTCGGGGGTGAAGGCGGGAAGAAGGTGCGTGCCGCACAGGCATCATACGCCAGGAGCCAGAATATTTGTCCGGTCCACCTCATTCGTGCCCGCGTGTGTGGTGCGCGAAAAAACTTCTTCGCGAAAAGAAGAATGAGAGCTGGGCGATGCGGCCTCGGCCAAACAAGTCCGACTCTCGGAGTTGGAGGAAACTTGTTATGCGAAATCGCCCAATATGTTTTGTCTTATTCAGTTTAGTAACTGCTGCATCTCAAATGCGTGCGCAGGATGCTGTGGGATCGCCGCCCGATCAGCCGGAAGCGGAAGCCGAGCCAATCATTGTTTCCGCGACACGTTTCGATATTCCCCTCGATCAATCACCGGCGAGCGTGAGCGTGATCACTTCGGAGGATCTCGCCCAAAAACAAATCGAGCGCGTAAGCGATGCGCTCCGCGAAGTGCCGGGATTATCCGTCGTGCAAACCGGAACGTCCGGACAACTGACGTCCGTGTTTACACGCGGATTACGCAGCGAGCATACCCAGGTTTTGCTCGATGGAGTTCCGATCAATCAAGGTTTGCAAGGGGCATTTAATTTCGCCGATCTTACGACGGACGATCTTGGCAGGATCGAGATCGTACGCGGACCGCAGAGCACATTGTATGGGCCGCGTGCGCTGGCCGGGGTCATCCAAATTTTCACGAAACAGGGCGAGGGAGCACCAGAAATCTCGCTGAGCGGCGAGGGTGGATCGTACGACACATTTCGCGAGGCGCTGCAAAGCGACGGCAAGATTGACAATTTCGACTATTCAATCGGCGCAAGCCGGCTCGATACCGACAACGCGCGCCCGAACAATCAATATCGAAACAGCGCTGCGATTGCAAACGTTGGCTGGTCTCCGGCCGACCAAGTGAGAATCGGCGGCTTGTTCACGTATTCTCTCAGCGATACCGGCAATCCGAATACGATCTTTAATCCAAAACCAATCGACAATTTCTTGACTGAGCGCTGGCTGATTGCGCCACATGTCGATCTTCGAATCGGTGACTGGTGGCAGCATAGATTCATCTTCAGTTACGATCATGAACGACAGCTAAATAATCCGAACCAGGATGGATTTGTCGGAGCAACACGCGCTTTGTTTGAGCGGACAACAATTGATTATCAAAACGACCTAAAACCGGTCTCGTGGCTCACGCTTACCTCAGGATTCTTCTACAGCCGTGTCAATGCCGGGCAGGAGCGTCCATTTGTTTTGCAGATTTTCGGACCGCAACCAACCTTTGTGAGCGATCACACGCAGGAGACAGCAGGATTTCTGCAAGCGACCGCGCAGATCGACACGTTGATTTTCGTCGCTGGCGGGCGCTTCGATCACTTCAATCAATTCGGCGATGTGTGGACGTATCGCTTCGCTGGTAGCTATAAGATCGATAGGACGAACACGACGCTGCACTCGAGTGTGGCAACCGGGTTCAGTCCGCCCAGCAGTCAGGACAAGATCTTCGGGAATAATTTCGGACTCGAACCGGAAAAAGATCTCGGTTGGGACATCGGTGTCGAGCAGCGGCTTTGGGAAAATCGAGTAACTGTTGGTGCGACTTATTTTCATAACGACTTGTCGAACTTAATCGGATTCAATGGACTTTTTGAGACCCTCAATCTCGGGGCGGCGCGAACGCAGGGGCTCGAAGCGGAATTACGCGCGCAACCGATCGCCGAGCTGATTCTTACCGCGAGCTATACGTATCTCGACGCGGAAAAAACTTCGTCGAGCGATATTAGCCAGCCGCAAGGCGCGCGTTTGCCGCGCCGGCCGCGCAACGAAGTTTACCTTTCCGGTTCGTATCTTTGGTGGAAGAGACTCCGGATCACGGCAGAGGCAAAATTCGTGAACGCGCGTGAAGAATTGAATTTCGGCGGACCGAATTTCGACATCGAAGATTACAGCTTCGTCAACCTGGCAGCGGAATATGAAGTGAGCCCGCATTTGTCGATCTTTGGCCGGATCGACAATCTGACGAACGAGCATTATGCGGAGGTTTTTGGCTTTCCTGCGCTTGGCCGGGCCGGGTACGGAGGAGTGAAGCTGCGGTTTTAACCGGCCCTTGTCATTCCGAGAGAAGTCGAGGAATCTCTCATTGTTAACAGTAAAAAATGTCTCGGTCCGAGCCGGACTGGCATATCGCTTGACATAACAGAAATGGTTTCTCACACCTCATGAGTCCGATGATCTATTTGCTTATCGGTGTAATCTGCAGCGGTATTGTCGCGGCGATTGTTTTCGTCGTCACTCGGCGGACAGGTAGCGGCGTCGAGTCCGAGCTGGTGAAGCGGCTGGAGATGCTCGATCGTGCGCAGGAGCGTGGCGAACGGATCATCCGCGAAGAGATGTCTCGCGGCCGGGAAGAAAGTGCCAACGCGCAATTGCAGGAGGACAACTCGAAGCAAATCGACAAGATGCGCGCAACGGTTGACGAGAAATTGCAAGGCACACTCGAGAAGCGGCTGGGCGAATCATTCAAAATCGTGAGCGACAGACTCGAGCAAGTCCATCAAGGGCTGGGCGCAATGCAGCAACTTGCGAGCGACGTCGGCGGATTGCAAAAGGTTCTCACCAATGTGAAAACACGCGGCGGCTGGGGCGAGGTTCAGCTTGGGGCATTGCTTGAACAGATACTCACGCCCGACCAATTCGCGCGAAACGTGAAGACGCGCGAAGAGACCGGCGATCATGTCGAATTCGCGATCAAGTTGCCAGGCGACGAGAACGGCACGCCGGTTTGGTTGCCAATCGATGCAAAATTTCCGACGGAAGATCACCAACGCCTAATCGCGGCGCAGGAGAAGGGCGACCTGCCGGGAATTGAGGAGGCGATCAAGAGTCTCGAAACACAATTGAAGCGCAGCGCCAAGGATATTTGCCAGAAGTATATTAATCCCCCGCAAACCACGGATTTCGCGCTGATGTTCCTCCCGACCGAGGGTCTTTACGCCGAGGCGATCCGTCGCGTCGGTTTAGTGGAGCAGGTGCAGCGCGACTGTCGCGTCGTTTTTGCCGGTCCGACTACGCTTGCGGCGCTGCTGAACAGCTTGCAGATGGGTTTTCGTACGCTCGCGATCCAAAAGCGTTCGAGCGAAGTCTGGAATTTGCTCGCGGGCGTCAAAACCGAGTTTGGTAAGTTCGGTGAAGCGTTATCGGCGGTGAAGGACAAGCTCGATCAAGCCGCACGACAGGTGGATAATGTTGCGGTGCGTTCGCGCGCCATCACAAAGAAATTGCGCGATGTGGAGGAACTGCCATCAAACCCGCAGCCACTGCTAAAGGATCTGCTGGGGAGTTCCGACGCTGACGAGTAGGGTTGGAGCTGATGTCGGTGACGCCGGCCCGCGTTCAACGACTACGGTTACTAACAGCGCTGTGCGCCTCTGAGCTATGTCGACACTCACCTCAAAGATGCTGAGGATGCGGAGAAAGCGCAGCGCAGAGAACTCCAAATTGAGACACTATCCTCTGTAAGCAATCACCTCTTTAGTCCGTCACTCTCTGATATAATTGTGTGGCTCATGGCACCTATCATAATTTCGTTAACCAGAATTCCATGCGTCGTCGTTACGTGTTGATGCGTTATCTTTGCATCGTTTTTCTCCTGGCTTTCGCGATCTTCCCGGCCGTTGCCCAAGGCCAACTGTCGCCCGATCTACGCGAGAAGATCGATAAGATCGCAAGCGAAGCTCTCGCCAAGAGCGGTGTCCCGAGCGCGTCGATAGCGATCATAAAGAACGGTCGGCTCGTTTATGTGAAGGCTTACGGCGATGCGCGCGTCGAACCGCGGATGCCGGCCACGCCTGAGATGCGATATAGCATCGGCTCGATCAGCAAGCAGTTCACGGCCACGGCAATTCTTCTCCTGCAGGAACAACGCAAGCTGTCGCTCGATGACAAAGTCGCGAAGTTTATCCCGAATCTAACTCGATCCAAGGAGGTTACGATTCGCCAGTTGCTTTCGCACACCTCCGGTTATCAGGACTATTGGCCGCAGGATTACCTGATGCCGACGATGCTCCAGCCAGTCACGGGAGAGAAAATTCTGGATCGTTGGGCGCGCAAGCCGCTTGATTTTGACCCAGGCACAAAGTGGCAATACAGCAACACGAACTATGTGATTGCCGGGATCATCGCAGAAAAAGCGAGCGGCAAGCCCTTGCTTCAATTTCTGGGCGAAAAAGTATTCGTGCCGTTGCAAATGAGAAGCGTTGCCAACGTCGATCAGGAAAAGCTCCCCGAGACCGATCCGACCGGTTATTTGCGTTATGCGCTTGGGCCGTTGCGTCCGGCGCCGATGGCGGGCAAGGGTTGGTTGTTCGCCGCCGGAGAGTTGGCTATGCCGGCGCAGGATCTAGCGAAGTGGGATATCTCGATTATCGATCAAAAGTTGATGAAACCGTCTTCGTACGCTGAACTCGAGCGCGAAGATCTGCTCAAGAACGGGTTGGCTACGGGGTACGGACTTGGCGTCCAATTGAGCAACGCGGCCGGACATCGACAGATCTCGCATAGTGGAGAGGTTTCAGGTTTCACCGCTCAGAATATTGTCCTGCCAGACGATCGCGTGGCCGTTGCCGTGCTCACTAATCAGGATGCGGCACGCGCGGCGGATCAAATCGCTAATGGCATCACTCCTCTGTTAGTAGCAAGCAATGATCCGGCGACACCGGCGAAGCAGGAACAAGCTCGTAAGATTTTTGCAGGCTTGCAGCATGGATCGATCGATCGATCGCTTTTCACGGATAATGCCAACGCCTACTTTAGCGAGCAGGCACTGAAAGATTTCGCTGCCGGGCTCGGTCCTTTGGGAATGCCGCAGGAGTTTGTTCAAGAGCGCCAGGATCTCCGTGGAGGCATGACGTTGCGCGTGTACCGAGTCAAATTCGCGCAGAAAACTGGAAATTGGAGCAGTATCAGATCGCGCCGGGGGATTGAAAAACAGTTGGAACATCTCCCGGCGATGGTTTTGAAAACTGCGTATCATAAAACCTCGTCCCATTTCGCTTGGTCCTTGAGCATGATCTCGCGGAGGAGACGGATTGGTGGCATGCCGTGATTGAGCAGCTCGTTATGGAATTTCTGTAGCGAGAATTCCTCGCCCTGCTGTGCTTTGTAGTCCTCGCGCAGTTTCAGGATCTGCAATTTGCCGAGCGTGTAATTGAGATAGCCGGGATCAAAACTCCCGCGCATCGCTTCAGAGCGGGCCGGCTTTTCCTCATAATGACAATTTTCCTGAAAAAACTTCGTTGCCTCATCGATCGACATGTTCTGGGTGTGCATCTTGATCGACACGCAGAGCCGGCATAAGCGCAGCAGCGCCTCGTCCGCTTGCGCCATGCGATATTTGGCCGCGCGTTTGAGCTCCTCTTCGGTGGGAGTCGCGCCAGTGGCGCTGCCGAAGCCCT
>QHMQ01000168.1 GCA_003217835.1 Verrucomicrobiota bacterium | reverse complement strand
CTTTTTGGACGCTGGCTATTGGTATCCTGCCTGGGGCTATGATCCGAGCTACAATTATTACGATCAGGACGGACCGATCTATACTTACGGCAATCTGTTGCCCGATCAGGTCATCGCGAATGTTCAAGCAGTGTTGCAAGATGCGGGTTACTACGCCGGCCCGGTAACCGGCTCGCTTAATGTGGAGACGCGAGCGGCCCTTGCGAATTATCAACGTGACCAGGGCCTGTTGATTACGGGAGCAATTGACCAGCCAACAATTGAGTCGCTTGGGTTGTATTAGCGCTCTTGCGGGTGTTTCAATCTTAACTGGAAACATCCGTCTTTGAAGAGCTGAGCATGCGTCCATTCATCGCATTGGCCGTAGCCGGAATCGCACCTGCGTCCGCCGAGCAACTAGCAAAAAGATCCTAATCCAAGGCAACGCCGCCGGTAACCAGACCGTGCAGACCGACGCCGCGGGTGCCGTACGCGCTGAATATTCTTACAACTACCGCGAACGCGGGCCATCACATCATCGCGACTTGGAAGCTCGACGCTGCCAATTTTCGATTTTAGATTTCGGATTGCCGATTTCGGATTTAACGTCGGTATGAAACTTCCGGGCAGTCGATGCAACAAGACGAAACACAACTTCGCGGCGGGAGAATTGTGCGCAGTGAAGATCCGCTCAATCTCGAGATGCCGTTCGAGAGACTCGACAATTTCATCACGCCGATCGAATCGTTTTACGTTCGAACACACTTCCCGATTCCCGCGATTGATAGGGACGCGTGGTGGTTGAATGTCGAGGGCGAAGTCGAAAAACCATTCGCGATAAATTACGAGGAGTTGCTCGAATTAGAATCGCGCACAATCCCGGCAACGCTCGAGTGTGCCGGCAACAACCGAAATTTTCTTGAGCCGAAAGTGAAAGGCGTACAATGGGACCTCGGCGCGGTCGGCACGGCAGCCTGGACCGGCATTCCATTATCGATCTTGCTCGATCGCGCGGAAGTAAAACCCGGAGCGCGCGAAGTAATTTTGGAAGGCGCGGATGGAGGAGTGCTTGAAGACCCCAAGCGACCATCCGGCAAGGTGCAATTCGCTCGGAGCATTCCACTGGCGAAAGCGCGCACGGATGTGCTCCTCGCCTATCAAATGAATGGCAGCGATCTTCCGCCGCAACACGGTTTTCCTCTGCGCGCGATTGTACCCGGATGGTACGCAATGGCGTCGATCAAGTGGCTGCAACGTGTCATCGTCACGGATCGACCATTTACGGGGTATTACCAGACAATGGATTACGCGTATTGGGCGAGGCGAGGGGACATCGCCGAATTGGTTCCGCTCACCGAGATGCAGATTAAAGCGGAAATCGCCAAGCCGGCTCAAGGCGAAATCGTCCCGGCAAATTCCAATGTCCGCGTGCATGGCGCCGCGTGGACAAGCGATGGGGAAATTACGAAAGTTGAGCTCAGCACCGACGGCGGATCGACTTGGAGTGAAACGAACCCGATCGATAAGCCGACGCGCAATGCGTGGCGTCGCTGGGAATACACCTGGCACACGCCCCTGAAGGCGGGGCAAGCAACTCTTATTGCGCGCGCAACCGATTCACACGGGTGCAGTCAACCAGCCGAGCGTGATCCCGATCGCGGGACATACATGATTAATCATCTTCTACCGATCAGTGTGGAAGTGCGATGAAACTCTGTAGCGGCGCTCTGCGAGCGTCGCGTTAATTCGGCCGGCGGTCATAGACCGCCGCTACAGCATTTGTCGATGTTGTTGAACTTGACCGTTGCTTGGCCGTAAAGTTAGTCGATGTCGCTCGTTTTCAAAACCATCCAGACCAAAGGCATCGCGGAACTTTCTTATCTGTTGGGCGACGATGACGAGGGAGTTGCAGCAGTGTTTGATCCTCGACCTGATGTCGAGGTTTACGTCGACATGGCGCGCGAGGCGAATCTTGCCATCACGCACATTTTTGAAACGCACATTCACGCTGATTTGGTGAGTGGTTCGCGCGAACTCTGTGCGCGGCTCGAATCAGCGACGATTTTCGTAAGTCATGAAGGCGACGCGTCCTACGGATTCGAGCACGAAAAAGTAAAAGATGGCGACGAATTCACTTTCGGCGAATTGCTGGTGACCGCGCGGCACACGCCCGGTCATACGCCGGAACATCTCTCTTATTTGCTCGCGGAAGTGGATCATCCCGAAACACCTTGGGGTATACTTACGGGCGATTCGTTATTTGTCTCATCCGCGGGTCGACCCGATTTGCTGGGTGCGGATCACACTAATGAGCTCGCCGAAAAACAATTTCACACATTGCGCGATTTTTATCTCAAGCTGCCGGATCACGTCATGATTTACCCCAATCACGGTTCAGGTTCGCCTTGCGGTGCAGACATCGGGGATCGGTTGAGCAGCACGATCGGTTACGAGAGAAAATTCAATAAGTTCCTGCAGTTCGATAATGTAAAAAGTTTTACCGACTATGCGCTCACGAGCGCGCCACCGGTGCCGAAGTACTATCCGGTGATGAAAAGGATGAATGCAAAAGGACCGGAAGTTCTTGGGAATCTTCCGCGCTTGCCGGGTCTTCCACCGAAAGCGTTCAAGGAAGCGATCGACAAAAAAGCAGGTGTGCTTGTGGACACGCGTACCATGCTTGCGTTTGGCGGGGGCCATATACCCGGTGCGCTGAACATTGGCGGTTCGCCCATCCTTTCGATTTGGGCGGGTTGGATGCTCGATCCAACCGAGCCGATTCTCTTGGTGCTCGAAAGTGAAGACGATCTGGAAGAAATCCTGCGGCTGTTTATTCGCACAGGTTATTCGAAGTTCGCGGGGTACCTGGTAGGTGGAATGAAAGCGTGGGATGCAGGCGGATTTCCACTCGAAAAAATCGGGCAGATGAGCGTGCATGAGCTTAACGAACGCAAATCGTCACTCCAGGTTCTCGACGTTCGCTCGCCGGGCGAATGGAAAAAGGGACACGTGCCCGGCGCCCGTGACATTTTCTTACCGGAGCTACGCAAACGGATCGGTGAACTTGATCGCGCAAAGCCGACAGCCGTTTATTGCGGAAGCGGATACCGGGCAAGCATCGCCACGAGTATTCTAAAACCGGAAGGCTTTAATGAGCTTTGGAATGTTCCCGGCAGTTGGGAAGCGTGGAAGAAGGCGCGGTTCCCTGTGGAAGGGGTCGACGGTAAATGAACGGAGCAGAGGCAACCTTCCCGCGGCGTTCGTTTGGGCAAACGATGCGCGCGGATGTTTGGTGGACGCAGCCGCTTCTCGTCTTCCTCGGATTGTCGATCTTCATCCTGTATTCAACCTGGGCGGCATTCCAAGGGAGCCATTATTTCTTTGGCAATTACATCTCACCCTTTTATTCACCGGAAATTTTTGGTGACTCGCCGCACAATTGGTTTGGGCCCAAACCTGCCTGGTGGCCGGCGTGGCTCATTTTTTCTCCGGCGTTATTGGTCCTTTGGGCACCCGGCGGATTTCGTCTCACCTGTTACTACTACCGGGGCGCCTACTATAAATCTTTCTGGGCTGATCCACCGGCATGCACCGTCGGCGAACCTCGGAAGACTTATGTAGGCGAACGTTCCTTCCCGCTGATTATGCAAAACGTTCACCGCTATTTTCTCTATCTCGCTCTCGTTTTCATTCTGATCCTCA
>QHMQ01000167.1 GCA_003217835.1 Verrucomicrobiota bacterium | reverse complement strand
GAGGACTTTGCAATATCGCGGGCGTACTCTCGTTCAAACGTTCACCCCGGACTTCGTTTGCCACGACAAGATCATCCTCGAAATCAAAGCCGTCTCCGCCCTGGTCGATGAGCACCGCGCACAACTCCTGAATTACCTCAGCGCAACCAGCTGCAAATTGGGCTTGCTTGTGAACTTCGGCCATTACCCAAGAATCGAATACGAACGTCTCCTCAGGAGAAACCACGAACCTGCCGATGTTTATCTCTGAAAGTTTCGTGTCTTTTCGCGTTTTTCGTGGGCCGGGAAAGTAGCATGGTGACGCTCGGCGATTATCTCATCGTAAGCGGCATCCTTTTCGCGATTGGTTTCGCCGGCGTGATGTTGCGCCGCAATCTCATCATCATCCTGATGTCATTGGAGCTAATGCTGAATGCGGCAAATTTATCGCTGGTTGCTTTCTCAAGATTTCACGTTCAACCGAGCGGTCTGCCCGATTACAACATACAGGTCTTCGTTTTTTTTATCATCACGGTGGCGGCGGCTGAGGTCGCCGTTGGGCTGGCTATTATCGTCGCGCTTTACCGCTTACGCCAGACCACAGACGTGAACGATATCAAGAGTCTAAGATTTTAGATCAACATGAACAGATTGCTTCCGTGGTGCGCGTTGCTCCTGCCGCTCGTTTCAGCGATCGCGATCACGCTGTTTACTCTTCGATTTAAGACCCTCAGTAGTTTTCTGTCGGTCGCGGCGGTGCTTGGAAGCTTCGGCTGTAGTTGTTTAATCTTCGGCTCATCAAATATCTCAGCGCCAGCGTTCACCTGGATCGACATCAGCGGAGTCTTCCGGGTCCCGCTTGGTCTCGTATTGGATAATCTTAGCAAGACCATGCTCGTTCTGGTCTCCGGCGTCGGATCGCTGATTCACATTTATTCGCTGGGCTACATGCGGGACGATGAAGGCAAATCTCGCTATTTCGCGGCGCTGTCGCTCTTCATGTTCGCGATGCTCGGTATCGTTCTTTCGAACAATTTCGTGATGCTGTTCATTTTCTGGGAGCTGGTTGGCTTTACCTCTTATGTGTTGATCGGCCACTGGTTCGAACGCGATGCGGCCGCGGATGCAGCAAAAAAGGCGTTCATTACCACGCGCATCGGCGATTTCGGATTCATGCTCGGCATTTTGATGGTTTGGGCAGCGACCGGTTCGGTTGTTTTTGCCGAGATCGCACCGCGATTGGCGACCTTGACGAACCATCCGGCGTTTTTAACAACTGCTGCACTTTTGATTTTCTGCGGCGCGGTTGGGAAATCCGCACAGTTCCCGCTGCATGTTTGGTTGCCGGACGCGATGGAAGGTCCAACACCGATCTCCGCGTTGATTCATGCCGCTACGATGGTCGCGGCGGGCGTTTATATGTTGGTCCGGGTCGGATTTATCATTCAAGCTTCGCAGACTGCACTTCTGGTCATCGCGTGGATCGGGACGATCACCGCCGTGCTCGCGGCCTTGATCGCGACGCAGCAAAATGACATCAAACGCATCCTGGCTTACTCCACGCTCTCCCAACTTGGCTATATGGTGATGGCGGTCGGTCTCGCCTCGCGCGAAGCGGCCATGTTTCACCTTTTTACTCACGCATTTTTCAAGGCGCTCCTCTTTCTCGCTGCCGGTTCCGTCATCGTGATGCTCCATCATGAGCAGAACATTTGGAAAATGGGCGGGCTTTCGCGAAATCTTCCGATCACATTTCTCACCTTTGGTGCCGGCGCGCTGGCCTTGATTGGTTGTCCACCGTTCAGCGGATTTTTCAGTAAGGACGCGATTCTCGCAATCGCCTATGAGCGCAACGTGCCAATCTTCGTAGTGGGATTGCTCACGGCGTTTCTGACAGCCTTTTACGTCGTCCGCTTGCTAGTGGTTGTCTTTTTCGGCAAAGCGCGCAGCGAAATCGCCCGCAAGAGCAACGAATCACCCGTGGTGATGACCGGCCCGTTGATCGTGCTCGCGCTTCTGGCAACGTTCGGCGGATTTGCGTTCTTCGCGCGGAACTTCCTCGTGCTCCCAATCGAGAAGAACATCGCGTTTTTTGTTCCCGTGCTTGCAATCAGTGCCTTAGTTCTTGGGAGCGGGCTGGCGATTACACTTTATCGCAACCGCAAGAGTGAGCCTTTTGATATCGAACTCTTTCGACGATTGTTTTACGTCAACGAATTTTACAGTTGGTTCATCAATTGGACGCAGGAACTTCTCGCGCGGATCTCCGCTTTCTGTGATCGATGGATCATTGACGCGGGTGCAGTGGGCGGAGCAAGCGGCGGAACATGGGGAATCGGCGCGCTCTTACGGCTGGTTCAAGGCGGAAATCTGCAGGCATATCTGTTCCTGTTCGGCTTGGGAATCGTAGGTCTCATCTATTTCGCTGTTTTCCACTAATGCTTCTTTTGGTCATTTTCTGTCCAATTGTTGCGGCCATCGTGATTGTGGCTGGCGCGCCCGCGCGCAAGACGGCGCTGGTCGCATCGGTGTTAACGCTCGCGCTCACATTGCTTCTCCTCGCTTCCTTTCAAGGATCGCAGCATGATTTTCAGCATGTCACTTCGTTGAGCCTGTGTCCCGAATGGCATCTGAGTTTCACGACGGGACTGGACGGCTTGAGCATGGTCATGGTGCTGCTGGCCGCGATCGTCACCATGGCCGCCGTTTGGTTCACCGGCAAGATCGACAGGTACGAAAACGCGTTCTACGCGTGTCTTCTGCTTATCTCCGGTGGCGCGATCGGCGCATTCGCTTCGATCGATTTGTTTTTCTTTTATGCATTTCACGAGCTCGCGCTTATCCCGACGTTTTTATTGATCGGAATCTGGGGCAGCGGGAATCGGACCGCGGCCGCGTGGAAGATCACGATCTATCTCGCGATTGGAAGTTTCATCCTGCTGATCGGTTTGATCCTGCTTTATCAAAGCGTTCCAGTTGAATCGCGTAGCTTCGATATCCGCGCGTTGAAGGCCGCTGCCGCCCTGGGTCAAATCTCGGCGGATGCGCAGCGCCATATT
>QHMQ01000166.1 GCA_003217835.1 Verrucomicrobiota bacterium | reverse complement strand
GAGATCGCGCACCCACAAAAATTTTGCGTTTCGCAATTCAACCGCCTGGCTAAGCATTTTGTAGAGGCCGAAGAAGATCGGGATTTGAATCACCATCGGCAAACAGCCGCCGACGGGATTGATCCCGTACTGCTTGTAAAGCTTCATCACCTCCTGGTTCATCCGGGTCGGATCGTCTTTGTATTTGTCGCGCAGCTCCTGCATCTTCGGCGAAAGGGCGGACATCTGCCGCATAGATCGGTTCGCCCTGTTCTGAATTGGCCAAAGCACAAGCTTAATGATGGTCGTAAGGGCAAGAATGGCGGCCGCATAATTTCCCAGCCAGCTGTGCAGTAAATTCATGAAGTTGAGGAGAAACTGGCATACGATCTTGAAGAACCCGAAATCCATGACCTCGGCTTCGTTGTGCGTAAGTTGCGTGAGGCGATGGTAAAGTTTCGGACCCGCGTAGATTTCAAAGCGCGCGCTGTAGGTTTGCCCAGGCTGTAGTTGAAATCCTGGCATGCCGAACGCTCCTTCAACGCCGAGTAGTTTTTGATCGGGCGAGCGCTCGATATCGAAACGCCGGCCCCAAACGCCGCTGGCCTTGGCAGTAGGAGGTAGAGGCGCGACCAATGTCGTGAAAAATTGATCGCTTACCGCAACCCATTCCGCACCCGCGATATTTTCTTGATAAACCGGTCGCGCGGCGCGCTGTCCCATACCGAGAAATCCGCCGCTGCTGCCGAACCAACCAACATCGATTCCTTTCGCCGTTCCATTGATGCACCAGACAAGGCGCGTGTAATAAGGGTAATCCCTCTGGTGAATTGGGGCGGCGGATCCGAGCGCGACAAAGTAACCAGCGGTTTGGTAAGGATTCGGGCCGCGATTCTCAACATCGACATCCATTTCAATGACAAAGTTGTCTTTCTCCTCCGGCGATTTCTCGAAGAAAAACTTCTTTCGAATTATAATCTCCTCGGGCGTGGTGCGCTCGAATTGAACCGCCGAATTCGACTGCGGCGACGCGGTGAACTCCGGAAACGCAGGCGCCGACGGCTGCTCAATGATCGCACCGATAGGCGCGCATTCCGCTGAGTTCAAGATTACGCGTTGGCCTTTTTCCGCGACTTGCTTGAGCAAAACCGCTTCTTTAATTCCACCTCCGCGATTTGTGAGGTGGAGTTCGACGTCTGAATTGCGCAGCGTTTCTATTTTCTCGGGAAAGCTTGGGGTCGTTTCCGCAGCTTTGGATGGGATTTCCGGAGCTGCGACGACAGGAGGCGGCGAACCACTAGCGGCAGCGGTTGGGACGGGAGAAATCTGTTGCGGCGCGGTCGGTATCGAAGCGCGCCTTGGTGGCGTCTGCTTTACCAGGTACAGTTCCCACACCACGAGTCCAACCACGCAAAGAGCAACGGCGATCCAAGCAGTTCGATCCATAAAAGGTCATGCCGAAGAGGCTATTCACAAACGGACTGCCTGCTCGGGCGACGCAGGGTGCCGTATTTCCGCGACGGGACCGGATCATGACCCGCCCCGCCCCAGGGTTGACATCGCGCTAATCGCTTCAAGCCGAGGCAGCTTCCACGAAGAACGCCGTGCGTCTCCACCGCTTCCAAAAAATACGCCGAGCAGGTTGGGTTAAATCGACAGCCGGAACCGGGACCGCAAATCAAGGAGAGCAGCGGCGACAGTGTGAATTGGTAAAAGCGAATGAAAAAGCGAAGCAATCCGAGCATTAGAGCGCTAGAATAGAAGCGCGTTTTGCCAGACGCAACCACTCATCTTGCAGCGCGCGATAACTGGCATCCGCAGCATCGCCCCGGGCGATGAGCACAATCCAAAAGTCCTCCCGTAGATCGTGCTGGTGCCTGCGTACGATCTCCCGCAGACGGCGTCGAACACGATTGCGCACCGTTGCGCTGCCGAGGCATCGCGTCGTAACCAGTCCGGCCCGAGACGCGCCGGCATTTTGCACCGGGAGCACGGCGAGCAACATCAACTTCCCGCGCTGCGCGGACCCCTCCTGTTTCACCCGCTCGAATTCCGAAGTGCGCGTTAACCTCCGGCTTTTCGGGAAGGAAAGCATGCGGGCTTCTGACATTATCGATGGTTGATCTATCGGTTCACGACATGCGGTGGCACTTTTTGCCGGTACAAGCAAAAGTCTTCCCCCGAAGAAATTCGGGAGAAGACTCTGCAAATAATCCCGCTCGAAGCTTAGGGAGTTGGCGAAGAAGTAGTCGTGCTCGACTCCGTCTTCGTTTCGCTACTGGGTGAAGACGTATTGATCGTCGTGTTCGTCTCCGTTTTGCTCGAAGTAGCTGGAGATGGATTGACTACAGTCGTATTGCTTTCCTTTTTCTCGGCGGGCGGATTAGTCACAGTCGTCTCCTTTTGCTCGCAAGCCGACAGCAACGCTAATCCCGCGAGAAGATAAATGTATTTCTTCATACATATAAATCGAATTTCCGAACGGGCTTAGCCGTGGTTAAGGAGTCGGCGACGGCGAAGTCGTTTCCGCGGGGCTCGTGGTCGTTGTGGTTGTTGTTTCCGCCGAAGCGGTGGCAGTTGGACTCGCCGCAGGCTCGGTAGTTTCGGTCTTTTGCTCGCACGCCGCGAGGAGCGCGACACTGGCCAGGATGCAGATGTATTTTTTCATAGTGATAGTTGGAAACGGGATATTGCTTTAATTGATTAATCGGGGCAAGGCACTTTTTGGCCCTGTCCGAGTTTCTTTTCAGCAGCAAATTGTTGATGCTTGGGGATTAAAGCGATGATTCATACTTGAGGCCATGCGCCTCGGCCACGGCCCGGCAGGTGAGCCGCCCATCGCGCGTGTTGATTCCACCAATGAGGGCCGGTTGTTTTTTGCACGCCCCCTCCAAACCCAGATCGGCTAGCAACTCAACATAACGATAGGTGACATTTGTAAGTGCTTGTGCGGCGGTGCGCGCATAGGCCGCGGGCATGTTCGCGACAGAATAATGGGTCACGTTTTCTTCAATATAAACCGGATCGAGATGTGTCGTCGGTCGCGACGTCTCAGCACAACCACCTTGGTCA
>QHMQ01000196.1 GCA_003217835.1 Verrucomicrobiota bacterium | reverse complement strand
GCCGATAGTCACGGCCACGTTGTTCATCTCGGTGAACGCGATTGTTCCATTCAACGGCGCAACCAAAAGGTGATTGAAGAATGTCCATCACCACTTATGACCCCGGGCCTTCGTAAGAAAATGGGAAATGCTGCCGTGAAGCTGGCGAAATCTGTCGGTTACGAGAATGCGGGCACGATCGAATTTCTTGTCGATCGAGAGCGGCATTTTTATTTCATGGAGATGAACACCCGCATCCAGGTAGAGCACACGATCACCGAAGAAGTTTACGGGTGCGATCTGGTGAAGGAACAAATCCGTATCGCCGCCGGGCAGCCGCTTTCACCGCATGTCGCACACGCGACTCCTCGGCTGCACGCAATCGAATGCCGGATTAACGCCGAAGACCCGGAAAAAGATTTTCAACCGTCACCTGGGCGAATTGCTTTTTATTACGCTCCAGGGGGTCGCGGCGTTCGGATCGACTCGCACGTTTACACCGGTTACTCCGTTAATTACGGTCGGCGCCACGCGGATCAATGCAATCGATCGAATGCGCCGCGCCCTTGGTGAGTATTATATCACTGGCATCAAAACGACGGTGCCGTTTCACGCCGCGATCATGCGCAGCGCAGAGTTCCGCGACGGAAACTACGATACGGGCTTTATTGAGCGTGTGATGTCGTCAGGCAAACTCGAGCTGAGTACTCCTGCAACCCAGCTTCGTGAGTGATAAAATTGCGAAAGTTAAGCGAATGCCAGCTCTACGGTATCCTCGACCTGAGTTACGTTGATAACTCGGAGGCTCTTCCAGTCGCAGAAGGAATGATCAAAGGCGGTGTTGATCTGATCCAGTTGCGCGGGAAAGAGCGCCCTATTGAAGAACTTGTCGATCTTGCTGCCGCGCTGCACGAATTGACGGTCCGATCTTCGACGCCGCTGATTGTGAATGATCACGCCGAGGTCGCTGTAAAAATTCCCGTGGAGGGCGTACACGTCGGACAGAATGATGATTCAATCGAAACCGTACGGCAAAAAGTCGGCCGCGAGGTATTAGTTGGAAAATCAAGTCACAGCATCGAGCAAGCGCTGGCGGCACAATGCGAACGAGCCGATTACATTGGGTTCGGACCGATTTTCGCGACGCCGACTAAACCCGACTATCAGCCGATCGGATTGAAAGAGATTGAGACCGCGCACCGCGTCGTAACGCTCCCGATCTTTTGCATCGGCGGAATCAAGATCGCTAATCTCGAGCGAGTCATCGCTGCTGGCGCGCGTCGGGTTGCGATCGTCTCCGGCTTGCTCAAAGCGCCGGACATCGTCGAATACGCCCGTTGCTGCAAAAATCTTCTGAACCCCCCAAACTGAACTCTCATGTCTTTGTTGATTGTTGGTTCCATCGCACTCGACGCGGTCAAGACGCCGGTGGAAGAGCATTCCAATTTGTTAGGCGGTTCGGCTTCTTACGCGGCAGCTGCGGCCAGTTTCTTCTCGCCGGTCCGGCTCGTGGGCGTGGTGGGTGATGATTTTCCGGAATCCGAATTCGAGTTTTGGAAATCGCGCAAGATCGACAGCGAAGGCGTGCAGCGGGCGAATGGAAAAACTTTTCGATGGTCTGGCGAATATTCATGGGACTTGAACACACGCGAAACGCGTTCGATCGGGCTCAACGTCTTTGAACATTTCAAACCCGCGCTGCCCGAATCGTATCGCCAGACGGATTTCGTTTTGCTTGCTAACATCGCGCCCTCTTTGCAATCGCATGTGCTCGATCAAGTGGAACGTCCGCGCTTCGTCGTCGCGGACACGATGGATCTTTGGATCGAGACCGCGCGCGCGGACCTCGATGCACTGCTGACACGCATCGATCTTGTCATCTTGAATGACAGCGAAGCGCGCGAGATAACGAAGGAAACGAGCCTCATCAAAGCGGGGCGTCGGATTCGAAAGATGGGGCCGCGTTATGTCGCGATAAAGAAAGGTGAGCACGGCGCGTTGCTCTTTGGCGAAGACGAATATTTCAGCTGCGGCGCCTACCCACTCGAAGATATTCACGATCCAACCGGGGCAGGGGACACATTCGCCGGCGGCATGGCCGGATATTTGGCGGGAACGGTTAAGAAAGTGCACTTCAACGATCTGCGCAAAGCCATGATTTACGGGAGCGTGCTTGCCAGCTTTTGCGTAGAAGCGTTCAGCCTCGAACGCTTGCGCAAATTGTCGCTGGAAGACATCGCCCAGCGCTATGAGACATTCAAATTGATGAGCCAATTCGAGGTGCCGATTTGATGTCTCGAGTCCTATTTGTAGTTGTCGCGATTTGGCTGGCGATTGTCGACGTTGGAGCTCGTGGTGGGGATTGGATTACCTTGAAAATTGCCGGCTCGTTCCGAGTGAGGCGAACGACGGAGACAGTTTCCACGTCAGCGTCAACGGTAAGGAATACATCTTTCGACTTTACCTGGTCGATGCGCCCGAAACCGACGCGGCAAATCCGGCGCGGCTGATTGAGCAGGCGAGACACTTTGGAATCACCGTTCCGCAAGTGATCGAAGTGGGAGAGGCGGCGAAATCATTCGTGCGCGACAAATTGTCGGAGCCATTCACTGTTCTTACTCGTAAGGCAAATGCGATGGGCCGCAGCGACATCGAGCGTTTTTATGCGTTCGTGCAAACGAAGGACGGCGATCTCGGCGAGCAGTTGATTGCGAACGGCCTCGCGAGAATCTACGGCAGAAGGGTGACGCCGCGGGGAGCCTCAAGCTATTCTGAGGCACCGCACAAACTCCAGGAACTCGAGGATCAAGCGAAGAGGCGGAAAGTTGGAGGATGGGCCACAAGCGCACGGCCATTGAATGTGCCAAGCGCGACCCCGCAGCCGTTTGCTAGTGCCTCGCCTTCGATTTCTGTAACGCCAGCACCAGCAGCGCCGATTCGGAGCCCGAGCAAAAACGAGAGATTGTTCCCGGCCAAGCTCGACATCAACACCGCGACCGAAAAAGAGCTGAGATTGATACCGGGTATCGGCCCCGTAATGGCGCGCCGAATCATCGACGCCCGGCCGTTTGGGAGCGCGGACGACTTGAAAAAAGTGAACGGTATCGGGGACAAAAAATACGACGAGATTCGGCCGTATTTTCAGTGACTGTAGCGGCGGTCTATGACCGCCGACCGCCTGGCGCAAGTTCCAAATCTTGCCCTGGTAATTTCGGTGCTCACAGAGCGCCGGTACAGAAGAGCGACG
>QHMQ01000106.1 GCA_003217835.1 Verrucomicrobiota bacterium | reverse complement strand
GATTACGCCCGACACTACCCTGATCATAATCGAGCGCAGTTTGCCGACTGGGGCGATCACGCCGGAGCGGCAGATCGGCGTGCAAGTCTGGGGCAAGCCGTTCACGAACATTTGGCCTGATGGGAAGGATTTGTTGACCTATTACGCTGGCATCTTCAATGGGAACGGACGCAACACCACCGTTAACGACAACAATAACTTCATGTATGTCGGCCGCCTGGAGTTGATGCCGTTCAAAGGCAAAATCTTTGGTCAGGATTCCAGTCTGAAGCTTGGCGGTGACGTGCTCAACAGTCGCGATGACAAGGGAACAAATATCTCACAATCATTGAACCTATTAGTCAACGCTGACGGGTCCCTCTCGCCGTTCGTCCTGCCGGGTGCGGACGAAAGAACGGCGTGGAGCGTGGACGCCTGCTTCAACCTGGGACCGTTCGATTTAATCGGTGAATACTTTCAAGAAAAAGTAAACGGTCGCACCGTGAACGGGGTGCCTCCAGGGTTCGCCGACTTCACAACAAGCGGATACTATATAACGGCAGCCTATTTCCTGATCCCAAAGAAGCTTCAAGCTGCAGTCAGATGGGAGGATTTAAATCCAGGGCAAAAGGGCAACGACGGTATTCACTCGATCACTGGCGGCCTGAACTACTACATCCATGGCGACGATCTCAAGCTGATGGTCAACTACATTCATACCTGGTCTGATTTCCGGGAAGCGAATCCTCAGTTTGGCGAGGATCAATTCGATGAAGTCATCGGGCGCATCCAAGTGATGTTTTAGTTCGAACGAATTAAAGCGCGCTCGTATCTCAGCGAGGCTGGTCGGGGCGACGATGCTCACTTCGCTTATCTCATGACGACATTCTTCTATTGAAAACAAAACTATGAAGACAAAAACATTAATAGCGGTTATCGGAACGCTTGCCCTTTTCCTGCAAGCCGCCGGCGCAGAAGAAAAAACGGTGATTCGTTTCGGGCATTTCCCGAACATTACTCATGCCCAGGGTGTAATTACGCACGCCCTCACACGCCAGGGCAAAGGCTGGTTTGAAAAGCGGCTCGGCCCAAATGTCGAGATCCAATGGTTCACTTACAATGCGGGACCTTCTGCGATGGAGGCGATCTTCGCCGGTTCGCTCGACCTGACTTACGTCGGACAAGGGCCCGCGCTCAATGCCCACTTTAAATCCAACGGCGAAGAAATCCGAATCCTCGCGGGCGCAGCGAACGCTGGCGCAGCACTCGTCGTCAAACCGGATGGCCCGATCAAGACAGCGGCGGATTTTCGCGGAAAAAAAATTGCCACACCGCAACTCGGCAACACGCAGGATATTTCCTGTCGAGCGTGGTTGAAGGCGCAAGGGTTCAAGGTCACGCAAATGGGTGGCGATGTGATGGTGATCCCAACTGCCAATCCGGATCAACTCGGTCTGTTTCAAAGCGGCGGCGTGGACGCCGTCTGGACGGTTGAGCCATGGGTCACGCGTCTCGAGCGCGAAGCGAAGGCGAAGGTATTTCTCGAGGACAAAGATATCATCACAACGTGGCTTGCATGCAGCGTAAAGTTTTTCAACGCTCATCGCGATTTGGCCAAGAAAATTGTCGCGGCGAACAAAGAGCTGACCGATTGGATCCAAGCTCACCCGGATGAAGCGCAGAAGCTATTGATCACTGAATTGAAAGAGGAGACAAAGGCTGACTTTGCACCAGAGGCGGTCGCGCAGGCTTGGAAGCGCATCAAGTTCACGACGGATGTGTCCCCCGAACTGGTTGCGAAGGCCGTGCAGGACGGAAAAGACGCCGGTTTTTTAAAAGGCTCGACCGACACCTCCAAGCTGATTGAAAATCCCTAATGCGTCGTCTAGCCGCCCGCAGTTCCTCAGCGAGCCAGGAGCTCAAGGTAATCGCGCCCTCGAAGCTCGCAATCGACAACGTGTCGAAAAGCTTTCAAAGCGCGTCAGGCACTGTCCTGGCGCTCGACCATGTGAGTTTGCAAGTAGACGAAGGTGAGTTTGTCTGCCTCGTCGGCGCGAGCGGCTGCGGGAAAACGACATTGCTGAACATCATTGCTGGATTGGAAAAGCCGGACAGCGGAAATGTGCTCGCCGATGGAAAGCCGATAACCAGCCCGGGACGAGATCGCCTGGTGATGTTCCAAGAACCAGCGCTTTTTCCGTGGCTGGATGTTTTCGGCAACGTGCTTTTCGGTTTGAAGCTGAAGCCCAATCTGACGAACAAAGATCGCCGGGATGTCGCCAAATATTATCTCGAACTGGTCGGGCTCACGCGTTTCGAGCGAGCGAATATTCATGAATTATCCGGCGGCATGAAGCAACGTGTCGCCCTCGCGCGGGCTCTCGCGCCAAATCCGCGTGTATTGCTCATGGATGAACCATTCGCGGCGCTGGATGCGTTGACGCGGGAACAACTCTACGGCGACCTTCAGAGAATTTGGGAAGAGCGCAAAAAGACGATCGTCTTTGTTACCCACAATGTTCGCGAGGCTGCCTGCCTGGGCGAGCGCGTGCTGCTTTTTTCCCCACATCCCGGGCGCATCCAAGAGGAATTTGCGGTAGATCTGCCGCGACCGCGCGATATCAATAGTGTCGATCTCGCCGGTTACGCGACGAAAATCATCCGTTCGCTAAGAAAGTTTAGCGAGGAGCGACGCGAGGACGGCAGATGAAAAGATTTCTTTCCGCTGTCCTTTTTTTCGTTGTGCTTCTCTTCCTGTGGCAAGCGTTTTTTCGCGCAAAGATCTGGTCGTCGGTATTGCTGCCGTCCCCGCTCCAGGTAGCAAACTATCTCAAGGGCGCGATTGAGGATGGGACACTCGGCCACGCAACAGTGATCACGATGCGTCGCCTTTTAATCGGATATTTCATCGGAATCGTTGTCGGTTTGCCGCTCGGACTTCTGATCGCTCGCTGGAATTTATTGCGTGATACGCTCGGAACGACGGCGCTGGGATTACAAACCTTGCCGAGCGTTTGTTGGGTTCCGCTCGCGTTGCTTTGGTTCGGGCAAACCGAGGCGGCGATGTTGTTCGTGGTGGTGATGGGAACTCTCTGGTCGGTCATTATCGCCACCGAAACTGGTGTGCGAAATGTTCCGCCAATCTATCGCCGCGCGGCGCTTACGATGGGTTCGAAGCGCCTGCACATCTGGTTGAAAGTCATCCTGCCGGCGTCGCTGCCATTCATCGTCAGCGGCATGAAACAAGGTTGGGCCTTCGCCTGGCGCTCGCTGATGGCCGCGGAAATCTTTGTGACGATCCTTACCGGTTTCGGCCTTGGCCAGCTTCTGCATTACGGACGGGAATTGAGCGCGATGGACCAAGTCATTGCCATCATGCTTGTGATCGTTGTTATCGGTTTGCTTGCGGACAAAATCTTCTTTTCTCCGATAGAAAAATTTCTCCATCGCCGCTGGGGCACGAGTCAGGCATGAGATTTGGCGAAAAGCGAGCATCCGTCTCCGCGCAACGCGAGGTGCACATCACTAATGAACTTGGCCTGCATGCGCGACCGGCGGCCGAGTTCGTCAAACGCGCCAACAGTTTCCGATCGGAAATTTGGGTCGTGAAAGGTGGAAAACGATATTCCGCTGCCAGTCTCATCGACATTCTCCGCGCGAACCTCGATTGCGGCGCCACGGCTACACTCGAAGCACATGGCGTCGATGCGGAAGAGGCCCTCGAGCGACTAGAGAAGTTGCTCGCGGAATTCCACGAGCGGGAAAAACCCTAACGCAACGGACGCGCGACCAGGATTCCGCTGTCGCTCCGGTAGCGATATAGATATTTCGAAAGCTCTGTGTCTACGATGACGCGGCCGGAATTTCCTGGTGACGAGGCGTGCATGAAATGCAGAACACCGTCACTGGTGCGGAGCGCGAGACCGACGTGCGCGGTTGAATAGAGACCATTTCGGTCGCGTGAAATAATTCCGATGACATCGCCGCTGCGTAATTTCGATTCGATCCCAGCGACACGGTTCTTTGGAATTTGATAGAGCGGACGCGATGACACATTCGCTTCCATCCGACCGAGCGGTCCGAGCAGCGATCGGTTCGCTGCGAGATAACGGTAGTGCCGCCAACCCACACTCATCTCGCGGGCGGAATGTGGAACGCCGCTGCCGCCCAGACTGCGCGTCAGGTCCTCAACAAGGCCACGACGGTCATTGTCGTAAAGCCAGTCTTCCAAATAATGCAAACGCGAGAGATATTCGCCGGTGCATTCACCGCCCCGATAGCGGTCCAGTTCGATGTAATGCAACAAGCGCCCCGGAGTCCAATTCGATTCCGGCTCATTTAGCATCCGGGCGAAACCGAGCGCGATTTCGAAAAACGTCCAACAATCCACGCCCTGAAAATTCACAGACGGCGATTCAATTCGGTTATCGATTTCGAGTGTGAAATGTTTGTAACGTGTGCCGACCAATGCCTGACCAACAGCGGCAGTTCGTTCACCGATCGGAAGCGCTTGCCAATTCCCGGATTTAGCCTTCGCAACCAGCCGATTGAATTGGTCCTGCCCTTTAAAAACTGTGCTGAATGGCAAGCGTGATTCCATCGCTGCCGCCACCGAACAAATCAAAACAAGCGGAATTAAGATTCTCCAACAGCGCATAACGCGGACAACTCAACGCGGAATTCCCATTCAATCAACTTTGATCGTCAGTGATCATCGCTCATCGGTGCAAAAGCTTTTGCTTCACTGGGGCAAGCTTATATGCTTTCTCGATCGTGCCGATTAGTTTTCCAAAGAAAAGTCGGAGGAATATCGTTCGCCAGGCATCCGGGGATGGCGCTGTTACCAAGCGGTCCACGCGGGTGCGATTGCGTCCGTCACCGGACTGGCACAAGCGCAATTTTCTGACCAGCGTCCTCATTCCCTCGCTTTTCACCAAACGTTCTGGCGATTACGCGCCCCCGCAGTTTCCGAAAATCCGGGAAGGCCAGGTGTGCATTACTTGGATCGGGCATGCCTCATTTTTGATTCAAACGCACGAGGTTAATGTCTTGATTGATCCGATCTGGTCAAAATGGCTCAAGGTAATCAAGAGATTGAAGCAGCCCGGCTTTGAAATTCATCATCTGCCCTCGATCGATTTTGTTCTCGTGACCCACGCCCACTTCGATCATCTCGATCGACGAACGTTGCGACGCGTAGCAGCTGATCAGCCCATTGCCGTTCCGATGGGAGTGGGAAATTTGGTCCACGATCTCGGTTTTCACATTGTGCATGAGCTTGATTACTGGCAGACGGTGCAACTCGGGCCGCTCAAGATTTCGCTCACGCCCTGTCATCACTGGGGTGCACGATTTCTCGCAGACCTGCATCGCGACTTTGGCGGATTTGTCATTGCAATGGATGGCCGCACCATTTTTCATTGCGGCGACAGCGCTTATTTTCCCGGGTTCAAGGAAATCGGCGAGCGCTACAAAGTTGACATCGCCTTGCTTCCAATCGGCGCTTATGAGGCGCCCACCGGCCGCGAAGTTCACATGAATCCTGAGGAGGCGGTGAAAGCGTTTCTAGAGCTTCGCGCCAAAACTCTGGTGCCAATGCACTATGGAACGTTTCGCCTCAGCTTTGAGCCAATGCACGAGCCGCCGGAACGGTTGCTCGCAAGCGCCCGCGCGCACGGCATCGAGGAGAAGATCCTCATTATGACCGAGGGCAAACCGGTCGTTCTGTAAGAGAATTTTCTAGCTACGGATGAACACAGGTGAAACACAGATCAGCAGATTTCTTTTTCTGCGTCTGTGAAGATCCCTGTTAATCGGTGGCTGAATTTCCTCGGCGCAATCGGTGCCGGCCTGATCGTCGTCGGATTTTGCCTCATCCTGCTTTGGCACGATCCGCTCGTTTTTTGGAATGACGATTATGAATTGTCCGTCCTGCCCGTATTTGCCGATGTGGCGCGCAGCTGGTGTGAAGGCCATTGGCCGCTCTTGAGTCCCTACTCCTGGGTCTGTGGCAATCTCGCCGGCGAATTTCAGTACGGCACATTTTCGGTTTTTGTGAACTCAGCCGTCATCCTCATTTGGAAATTCCCGCTGACCTTCTCACAGCAAGCGGCCGCCCTTTCCATCACTCATCTTTTTGTCCTGGCAGTCGGCGCATTTTTGCTCGCACGGGACCGTCGATTTTCAATTCCACTCTCAATCTTCGTCGTGTTGGTTGCCTCTTTGAACGGCTGGATCATTTGTTGGGGCGCGACAGATTGGTTCGGGGCGCTCGGCGCGTTCGCCTGGTTGCCGTGGGCATGGTGGGGTGCGGAACGCGCGCTGGACCCAAAACGGACCAAATGGAGATTTTTGTGGTCGGCGCTGTTTGTTTACCTGGTTGTTACCGGCGGCTTTCCCTACACGGTCGTGATGCTGGTGCTCTTGCTCGTTTGGTTATCGCTCAAATCGTTAGCTCAAACCCGAAACCCCTGGTCGATCTTACCATTGTGTTTCGGTACACTGCTCGGACTAGGACTTTCCGCGCCGGCATGGCTCGCGCTTTTTGATTACGTTCAGGGTTCAGCGCGTGAATTACAGGCGGCGTCTGCACATTGGCAATGGCGCGTTCCGCCTGCCGCACTGCCCGGATTTATTCTTCCCTGTTGGACAGTAAAATGGACGGATTTCTTCACGCGTCCGATGCCGCATCCGGCGACTGAGTTGGCTTGCGGCTTGGTTCCAATTTCCGCCCTCGTTGCAGGATTGATTGGTCGCGGTCGCGAACTGGTCAGGGAAATGAAATGGGAGCTGATCCTGCTCGCGGTCGTGCTCTTACTCGCCATGCTGCCGACTACAGGCGTTTTTCGTTGGAGCTTTCGCTGGCTTCCTTTTTTTCACTTGGTTCTCGCAATTTGCGCCGCCGAAGCGCTGCAAATGTTGCGCGGCGTGGGATCGGGTCTTCGTTCGCCAGGGTCAGCGACCCCAGCTACAACGGCGTTCGCACTGATTGTTTTGACAGCCCTTACGATGTCGATCTTACGAACGAGCGGCTTATACGCTTTTCCGCTAACAGGGATCTTTCTCGGGCTCGCTGCGCTTTGGTGTTTTTTGGAATATTTTTTGCGCGATTCCGGATTTCACGGATGGACACCTCCGGCGATCACATTTTTCGCGCTCCTTGCGACGTATCTCTGCATCCCGCCAAACTGCGGGGTTCCCAAATACAATCTCTCGCAAGAGTTGCTCAAACCTTCACCGCTCGATCCGCGCCGCCTTTATCTCAGTATCTATCCCTGGGCGGAGTTCACGTATCGTGTGGAAAAAAAAACCCAACCGGTCGGACAAATCGCGCGGCCTGGGAGCACATCGATGTGGGCTGGATTGCGTTTTATCAACGGCTACAGCCCAATCCGGCCAGCTGGTGTAGCTCGCGAATTCGCGACCACGATTCACGGCGAGGTTAACTCGGCAATGGGAGATTACTTACTCAATTACCAGGCTGGCGAGGTCGGTGAATTGGCACTCCTCGGCGTGGACGGGATCGTTGTCGCGCGCGAGATTAATATTGCTCCTCAACCCGCGTCCGAATGGCAGTTGGTTGTTTCGACAGACGAAGGACGTGTCTTTCATCGACGCGGTGCGCCGTTTGCACATGTGCGCTCGGTCACTTCAATTGATTCGCGACCTAACGAGCAATTTGTTTCTGCGACAATTTCACGAGTTAACGATTCGCGAAATCGCGTGGAAGCAGATGTCGGCCAGCGTTGGTGACTTTCTCGCGTCCGTACTTTCGCGGGTACGAGGCGCGACTGGGGAATCAAAAACTCGCCGTCACTTCTTACCGTGGATTATTTCCAGTCGTCGAACTCCCAGCCGGTTTACATGGACGGCTCACGCTCAGTTACCGACCATATTGGTTAAAGTGCGGAAGCGCCGCAGCCGTCGCTTGCGCTCTGGTGCTCATGCTTGGATCCCTCGCTGCGATTTTCCAGCGAAAGTAGGAGCGCCGTGGTTTTCGCCTCTTACCCAGTCGCATCAGCAGCAATCGATTCCGGCATGATCTCGAGACAACGGTAAACTAAATCGATATCGTCAATGGTGGAATATGTAAGGCTAGCTTTTCGCGGCGTGAAGTGCGTGCGGTAGATGTGATCCACGTCAATGCCATTGCAGTACGTATTCAAGAGCCAAAGATTCTCGTCGCGAAAACGCTCTTCGATCCTGGCCTCTTCTTCGCCTGAGAGCATTTGAATATTTGTCGATCGAAATTTCTTTGGCATCGCACATATCAAACGGTCCATCAAGCGATTGTCGTGAATCCCTGAAAAAAGATGCGGATTTTTTGAAAGCACATGAAGGATCGAAAAGTCTAAGCTCGGATTTACCGTCTGTGTTCCAATGTCATACCTTTCCAGAGGCAACCCGATCAGGTGAAAAAATCGCCAGCCGGGTCCCTACCGGTAAGTAGCTCCGGAATGAGAAGTCTGACGTGGAGCGCGGCTGAGGGTAGCGCCGGTCTCCAGGTTTCGATACCCAGTTTGAACCATGGCCTCCCCGTATTGATGCAATGAGCAACAAAGTCATTGAGCGACATACCTCTTTTCAATTCCCATTGCTTCCAGGCCGACGGGATCCATTGAAACTGCGGCCGCAAGTAGAAGATAACGTCGACTTCTAACTCATTATCTAGTCCTGCGAACAGCGGAGCCATTTGGGGATTCGCTAGGTTCTCAGCGCTCAAAATCCCGACGAGATCGGTGCTCGGTCCGGTGGCAGATCCTATTCCGTCACTCAGTCGGTGCGTCAGACTTTCTCTCTTCCTCTTAGCTTGTTCGAGCGGCCATATGGCCACCTCGAAATCTCCAGGTGCCCGGGCGATCCTCAGTTCTTTCCCGAAGAAAAGACACCGTCCTTCTGTAATTTGTCAAAATTGCGAAAGAGCGCCGCCTGAATGCTGGTGCTCCCGCACTTCGCGAATCCTGCATGAATTATAATCCGTCGCGTCACGTTGGGAGTTACACTGGACGCATTTCATGTATCGGGATTTGGGACCGCGTGAGCTGACAATAGGCTTTATCAAAATCCAACGTAAGTGGCAGTAATCGAACTGCAAACGCTGTAGCTGACTCTGCAAGCGTCGCGCTATTCAACGATAGCTGATCATCACTACAGTTTTTTTGGATCTTCCAGCAGCTCGATTACGCGTTTGAGCAAACGTCCGGCGCCGCCGCCATCGATGCTGCGATGATCGAAGCTCAATGTAATCTGCGCCTCGGTCTTTGGAACAAATTCCTTTTTCGCTTCATTCCATGATGGAACCTTTTTCCCAGCGCCGAGGCCGAGCAGCAATGTTTGATCGGGCAGGGGAATCGGGGTGCCCCATTCCATTCCGAACGTTCCGAAATTTGAAACGGCGGCGGTACCGCCAGCTTGCATGTCTGGCGAGATGCGTCGTTGCCGTGCCAGGTTCACCAGCTCCCTGTATTTTGCTGTAAGATCGGCAAGAGAGGTTTTGTCCGCAGATCGAATGATAGGAACCATTATTCCGTCTTCGGCCTCGACTGCGACGCCGATATCGATTGAATTCGATTGCACTACCCGGCCACCGATCAACTTTGCCGCTGCGGATGGATTTTCGGCAAGCGCAAGCGCGAGCGCGCGCACTGTGTAAAGCGCTGGGCCGGGTTTCGGGTCACGCGATTGTCGATCTTGCAACACGCCATCAAGGCAGACGGACGAACCGATCGTTGCAAGCGGCCGGGTCCAGCTTCGACGCATCGCATCAGCAACGCCGGCGCGAATCGCGGAAGCTTCTTCTGTTTGCTGGTTCTCGATCTTGCGCAAAAAACTCTCGAGATCTTTAATCGTGACGCGGTTGCCCGCGCCGGTCGGAGGGATCCCGGCAAGATCAGCGTTAGTCAGTTCCAACTCTGCCATACGCGCACGCACCCGAGGAGATAAAAATCCAGCGCCTTTGGCAGCGGCCGGAACAGGCAACCCTCCGGTCCGTCCTGCACCTTCACCGTCTCTCTGGCGCACGGCCACGGCAGCTTGTTCTTCGCGCCCTGGAATTTCCTTAGCCACCACTTCCTTCGGCGGTTCGGGAACTGTTTTCTTGAACCGGGCGGCGTCTTCTTCACTGGCTTCCACGTAACCGAGTACCGCACCCACCGGATACGTTTCCTTTATCTGCACGCTGATTTTGTCGATCTTGCCTTTGCAGGGTGTGGTCACGCCCATGACGGCTTTGTTCGTTTCGACATCGATGATTTCCTGATCAACCATGACCTCATCGCCGGGTTTTACTTTGATGTCGACAACAGTGGCTTCCGCGATCGATTCGCCAAGCTGCGGCATGATGATGGGAACTTGCGGCATAAATTATTATTCTCGAAGCAAAGCACGGGCCTTTCTCGCGATTTCTTTTGCGTTTGGACGATGCGCTGACCACAGATTGGGATGGTACGGGATCGGCGTGTCCTTGGCGTTGAGACGTTGTGGCGCTGCGTCCAGTAGATGAAAACCTTCCGCAGTCACACGGGCAATGATCTCGGCCGTCGCGCCGCCCCATGGAAAGGATTCGCCAACGCAAAGCAAGCGTCCCGTGCGCGCGACCGAGGCGAGAACGGTGTTGGTGTCGAGAGGCTTAACGGAGCGAAGATCGACAACTTCAATTTCAAAACCTTCGGTGGCTAGTTGTTCGGCGACCGCCAGTGCTTCGTGCAGCATCGCGCTGTAAGTGACGATGGTAAGGTCGCGACCTTCACGCGCTATGCGCGCTTTGCCTGTGGGCAAGCTTTCGGTCGGCAGGTTCTCCGCCTTCAGGTGGTAATAGAGATATTTGTGTTCGCAGTAAACGACGGGGTCGTCAATCGCCACGGCTTCGATAAGCATGCTATAAGCGTCTTCCACCGTGGCTGGCGTCATGACGATTAGCCCCGGATAATGCGCGTAGAGCGATTCCATCGACTGACTGTGAAAAGGCCCGCTGCCTTTTGTGCCGCCCGAGGGTAAACGCACAGTGATGGGGACTGGAACATCTGTCCGCCAATAATGCGTGCCGGCGTTGTTTAAAATTTGATTGAGCGCGGTGCTGGAAAAGTCGGCAAATTGCATTTCGACAATCGGTCGCATCCCATGCATCGCGGCCCCGATCGCAGTCCCAATCATCGCGTCTTCACTGATTGGCGTGTTCAACACGCGCCCGGGAAATTCTTTCGCGAGACCTTTGGTTGCTTTGAAGGCGCCGCCGAACGTTCCGCCGACGTCCTGTCCGTAAATAAAAACGCGTTCATCATCGCGGAGCAACTTCGCCTGCGCTTCGCGGATAGCTTCCAGGTACGTAATGCTCATTCGAGAGGATCGACAAGATCGCGCGTCGAAATCGCGCACCAATCTTCTTCATCAGCTTCGGGCGCGGCCTCTTTTTGCGCGGTGGAAATCGCCTGATCCACTTGTGCGGCCGCGTCTTTGCGCCACTCGCGGAGAGTCGCGGCGTCGAGCAAATTAACATCGACAATAGTTTGCTCGGCGAGCTTCAAGCAATCGCGCGCGAACGGTTGACGTTTGATCTCGTCCGTCACGTAACTCGCATCGTCATGTTCGCCGTGACCGGACAGCCGTAGGACGGAGGCGACGACCAACTGCGGTGGACGCCCCGCTCGCGCACGCTTTACTGCGCTGCCGATCATATCGAGGCAATCTGTAAGGTCAGTTCCATCGACCGTATAGCCTTCGAAGCCATAGCCAATCGCGCGGTCAACCAGATCGTGACACGCAAATTCGCGGTCATTCGGCGTTGAATAGGCGTAATGATTGTTCGTTGCAACGACCACGAGCGGCACTTGTTCGATAGCAGCGATGTTCATTCCTTCGTGAAACGATCCGGTCTGCATCCCGCCTTCGCCGATGCAACTCAGGCCGACAAAGTTTTTTTCCCCGTGGAATCGCTTCGCCATCAGTGCACCGACCGTGACCGAGACCATTGCGCCGAGGTGACTAATCATGGCGAGCTGATTGTTCCGTGGTCGGCCGCGATGAATGTTGCCGTCGCGTCCGCGCATTGGACCCTGTCGCGAGCCCAGATAAGTGCGCGTGACATCGAGAAGCGGTTCGCCGAACGCCGATCGCCCTGCTTGATCGCGAATCAATGGCGCGAAGATGTCGCCCTTTTGTAAGAACAATCCGCAGGCCACGCTAACCGCTTCCTGCCCACGGCCGACGTAGACGCCACCCGTGATCAAACCGCCGCGATAGAGACTTACGAGCTTTTCTTCGAGCGTACGCGCGAGCAGCATCCAACGAAACGCTTCGAGAAAGCGCTCATGCGGCGCGGGTTTCGGTGCTGCGGATTTTTTGCTGCGCGTCGCCGTTTCAAGCATTCGGGAATTTTACCCAAGTTCGACAAATGCGCGCAAAATTTTTTTGAAATCGCGTGGGCAACTTCTTTGTGGCAAGCACAGGCTGCCAGCCTGTGCTTGCCTATCGCGCGGCGAAGCTGTGTTTTGTTTGCGCGCCTTCGACCGCGAATTGGCGCTGCGTCGCGGTCTCTCCATGTCCGTTGGACGGCGTCTGTTCGGTGGCAACTTGCCGGGGTGCGGTCAATTTCATCCCAACGAGCCTGCTCACTCCGCGCTCTTCCATCGTCACGCCATAAAGCACATCGGCTTTCGCAATCGTGCGTTTGTTGTGCGTCATGATGATGAACTGGCTCTGCTTAACGAATCGATCCAACATGCGGGTAAAGCAGTTAATGTTGCCTTCATCGAGGGGCGCATCCACTTCATCGAGGATACAAAACGGACTCGGCCGGACCATGTAGATCGCGAACAGCAGCGCCACTGCCGTCATGGCGCGCTCGCCTCCGCTCAGCAGCGAAACGTTTTGTAGCTGTTTGCCGGGTGGCTTGGCGCTGATTTCAACCCCGCAGTTCAGGGGATCGTTCTCATCGACCAGCGACAAGTCCGCGCGGCCGCCGCTGAAGAGTTCGGCAAACATTTCCCGGAAGTTTATGCGCACCTCTGAGAACGTCTCAGCGAACAACTTTCTCGTGGTCGAATTGATCTGCGCAATCACATCGAGCAACTCGCGCCGCGATGTCGTCAGATCGTTATTTTGATTTTCCAGAAAACGATACCGCTCCTCGAGCTCGTCATACTCATGGACGGCATCAAGATTCACCGGGCCCATGTTATCGAGCTGGCGGGTAAGCTCAGTAATCAGCTTTTGCACGTCTACTTTGGCAAGATCGACATCCAAGTGGATCGTGCTCTCCGAGCGCGATGTCTCATTCGACGCGGCTTCGCCGCCATTATTAGCATCGACCCCGGAAGCGTTCGGGGTCGATCCACCTTGACGTCGCTTCAGTTGCACACGCAAAACTTTTTCGAACGTCGTCTGATCGGGTACGAACTCGCGGAGGTTGTGCTGATAACGGCGCGAAACATGTTCGACGAGATTGTCGATCTGCATTTGCAGTTGAGTCTCACGAACTTGCTGCTTCGAACGCAAGTCGTGCAGCTCATTCAACGAGTTTCGGATTGCGCGCAGGTTCGACTCCATGTCGTTCATTGCGGATGAGTGTTCCGCGCGCTGATCGGTCAGTGCGGCAACAGTCGCCTCCAGTTCGCCGCATTTCGCACTCTGCTTCTCAATGGCAGCTTCAGCGCTCTTCGATTCGTCCGATTGTACGTGCAATCGCCGTTCGAAATTAGTGATCTCGGCCTGCCGAGCCGCGATTGTCTCGGCGAGTTCAACTTCGCGGGCGGTCATGGGCTGACGCTGTGCGACGAGGTTTTCGTAACGCTGTCGTTCGGTGGCCAGCGCAAGGCGTAGTTCGTTGACCTGTTCTACCGCTTCGTCTTCGCTCTGTGCAGCTTTTGCTGATTTTGCTGCTCCCCTAAGGCGCCGCGCTCCGAGGCCAGTTTTTCTTCTAATTCTGCGATGCGCTCGTCCGCGGTTTGGATTTGTTGGGTGAGGGTTGTTTGCTCTGAGCGGAGCTCGTCGATCTTCTGTTCGCTTTCCCGCAATTCTCGTTCGAGAAAGAGAATTCGATTGTCCCAAGTGGACTGTTCCCGATCGGCAGACTCATATTGACGCCGCGTTTCTTGGAAATCGTTCGTGGATTTGGCCACTATTGCATTTGCCTCGTCGCGTTTTCGCAGCAACACGTCGCGTCGGCTGCAAACGTCCGCATATTCTGCGCTTAGAACCGACATCCGTGCCCTTCGTTCGAGCAAGGAATCGGCTAACGCGTCGCGACTGCCGCCAAAAACTATTCCGTCGGCCGAAATGAATTCCCCCGCGAGTGTCGCGGCCGCGAAATCGTTTCCATGTTTCTTGAAAGACAATGCTGCCTCCAAATCGCGAAAAATCGCGACATTGTGCAGCAGCCGCACTATGAGCGGTGCAAAGGAATCTGGCGCTTTCACCTTTTCACTCGCCCAAGCAAGTGCATTTTGCGCAAGGGCTGCCTGAGCTTTGGGCGAGGAATTGGATAAGCTCGGAAGAACCAGCGCAGTCTGCCCCAGCTTCTTTCGTTTCAATGCTGTAATGATTTCAGGTGCCAATTCTGCATCTTTCAGAACAATCGCTTGCAGATTTCGACCCAAGGCGGCCTCGATCGCGGCGACATATTCTGGATCGACATCCAGACTTGAGACCAAGGCGCCAGCCAGTGCGGGCTGGATTCGCGATGGATCGTCAAGCCCTTTGAGCACAGCTTGCGAACCTTGCGCGAGACCTTCACCTTCTTCATTAAGCTGACGCAGAATTTCGAGGCGCGATTCTTTTTCCGTCAACGCACGTTCGATTTCGGCCAGACTTTTTTCAGTGCCGGCGAGGAGCTGTTGTTGTTGGCGCAAGGTTTCCTCGCTGGTCTGCGATTTCATCTTTAGAAGATCGAGATTTTTCCGCCCAGTCTCTGTGGCCGCGTGCGCGCTGGTGAGCTCTTTCTGAACTTTGTCCCGCGTTGCACGTGCCTCGGAAATTGCGTCGTCAAGATCGCGTCGATTTTCCTCCGTTGCGTCGCGGCGAATCGCAAGTCCGGAGGTCTCGTCTTCCAGTTCCGCGATTCGTTTCTCGTTTTTCGATCCCGACAAACGCAGCGCCTCAAGTTTCGCTTCGTGCACGCTGCCGTCGGCGCGAAGCTCCGCGATAAGATCAGTAACCTTTGCCAGGTCGGCTTCTTTGGCTTGAAGAAGCTGGCTGATCCTTTCAATCAGCGCGTTCGCTTGGTCTATTTCTTTCCCGTGCTGAGCGCGCTTTACCTCGGCCGCGGCGATATCTTTTCGGGAACGCTCGATTAACTCTGTCAATTCCTCGACGTGTTGCCGGTTGAATTGAATTCGATTTTGGTGCGTACCGATTTCGCTTTGCAAACGTTGTAACTCGGTGCGGCCATCAGCGATCTGTCTGTCGATTTTGTTCAGGACAGCGCGCCGTTCTGCAAGTTCGTTGTCACCCATATCGATCCTAGCGCGGCTCGTCTCTTCAGATTCGCCGAGACGCGCAATCTCAGCGCGGCAGCGGGCAAGCTCAGCTTCGAGCGAGTCGAGCTGCTTGCGCGAGTGCTGAGTGTCGAGAATGCGAAGATCAGTATGTAACGCTTGGTAGCGCCGCGCCTTGCCTGCCTGGCGTTGCAAAGAGCCGATCTGTCGCTTTACTTCTTTGATGACGTCGCCGATACGTAAGAGATTTGCTTCGGTCGCGTCGAGTTTGCGCAACGCCTCGCGTTTCTGCGTTTTGTATTTTGTAATTCCGGCCGCTTCTTCGAAAACCGCGCGGCGATCCTCCGGGCGCGAACTCAAGACCATGTCGATCTTGCCTTGCTCCATCATCGAGTAGGCGGCGCGTGCGACGCCGGTGTCGGCGAAAAGATTTTGAATATCGCGGAGACGGCACGGCGTTTTATTAAGAAGGTACTCGGAATTGCCGTCTCGATAAACCCGGCGCGTCACGCGTACGTCGTGCCAATCGACCGCCAGATCGGCTGCGCAATCAGAGAGAGTGAGAGAGACCTCGGCAAAACCCACAGGCTTGCGTGTGTCGGTGCCATTGAAAATGACGTCGGCCATCTCGTCGCCACGAAGCGATTTGGCGGACTGTTCCCCCAAGACCCAGCGCACAGCGTCAAGCACATTAGATTTTCCGCAACCGTTCGGCCCGACAATAGCGGTAATGCCTTCGTGAAAATCGAAGGTCGTTTTATCGGCGAACGATTTGAAGCCGAAAAGCTCGAGAGAGTGTAGATGCATGCCAAGGCCGAAATCTCGGACCTCGAATGGTCAATATAATAACCTTGCCAGGGTTACAAGCGAAAATCACACAATTTGAAGGGCTGGCGGCTGCGTCAGCTACAGCATATTGTGGCTTTCACGCTTCGCTTCAACACTCCAGATTCTCCGCCACCAGACAAATTCGTCGTGGCGAACAAGCTGCCACTATCCAGAGATTTTCGTGACGCACCGAGTATCCAGACGATTACAATCACCCCAGCGATCGGAACCTTGCCCGCGAAGTCCAACCGGCGGTCTTGCCTCGAACAACTGAATCACGCAGGATGCGCCGATGGCCAACGAAACGACGATGTCCATCGAACAAGCGGAGCGCGTCGATCATCAGTTGGTTCGCGGCATCGGCATTCCCGCGCTGACGGCTAATATCATCAGCTCGACGATCGGTGCCGGTATTTTTGTTTTGCCGGCAGCGATGTCGAGGGCACTCGGGCCGGCGGCGCCTGTCGCGTTTGTCTGTTGCGCAATTGCGATGGTGTTGTTCGTCACCTGTTTTGCAATTGCGGGCAGTCGTGTGTCGCTGACGGGCGGCCTTTATGCGTATGTCGAAGTCGCGTTCGGCCGTTACATCGGATTTCTCGCCGGCGTGCTTTACGGCATCACGGCCCTGGGCGCAGTCGCTGGCGTCGTAAATGTTTTGGTAAATTCAATTGTCATCGTTGCGCCTTTCCTCGGCAGTGGGGTAATGCGGATCATTGTCATGATCGTTGTTTACGGTTCGCTCGTCGTGATCAACGTGCGTGGGGTACGCGGAGGCGCGGGCGCGGTGACCGTCGTAACATTCGCGAAACTGCTCCCACTGCTCTTGTTCGTTTGCGCGGGAGCCTTTTTTATTCATCCGGCGAATCTCAACTGGACAGCGTGGCCGGGCAGCAAGTCGTTAGGCGACGCGGTTATTTTGTTGATTTTCGCCTTCGTCGGAATCGAGGTCGCATTGATTCCGAGCGGCGAAGTGAAAAATCCAGCGCGCACCGTGCCGCGTTCGGCTTATCTGGCGCTCGTCATTACAACGATCATCTACATCATGATCCAACTCGTGGCGCAGGGAACGCTGGGTGTCGATCTTGCCAACTACAAGGACGCGCCGCTCGCGGAAGCGGCTGCCAAATTTCTCGGAAACATCGGCCGCACTATTCTTCTCGTCGGCGCGGCCGTCTCCGCGTTCGGATTCGTGACCAGCGACATTCTTAGTTCGCCGCGGATCATCTTCGCCTTTGGCCGCGATGGCGCATTGCCGGCGTGGTTCGCGCACGTCCATCCGCGCTATCGTTCGCCCGACGTCGCTATCGTGACCTACGCCGTGCTCGCTTTTGCCTTGTCCATTACCGGCACGTTCGAACAATTGGCGGTGCTTTCCAACGTCGCCGTCCTGTTGATGTACCTGCTCTGCTGCGCCGCCTGCTGGTTTTTGGTGCAACGCGACATCCACGCCGACGGTCAGCCCTTTACTTTTCCAGGCATGAAAATCGTGCCTGCGCTCGCCATTGCCGCCATTATCTGGATTCTCGCGCACGCAACGGTGCGGGAGTTTGCAGTGAACGGAATTGTGCTCGCAATTGCGTCCGTGCTGTATGTGATGCGCAGACAGCTTCGTCCAAAGTCGTAGGCAAATGCGGGAAGTTTGAGTAGCTTTGGCAAATATGCGCGAAAATCATTTGGAAGATTATTTTTCTTTTCTGCGGTTCCCGAGTGTTTCGACGGATAATCAGTTTGCCAGCAATGTGCGCGAGTGCGCGGAATGGGTCTCACAGAAACTTGCGGCCATTGGCCTGGAATCAAAAGTCGTCTCGACGGCGGGTCACCCGATTGTGTGGGCACGCAACGAACATCGGCCCGGACGGCGCACAGTTTTGATCTACGGACACTACGATGTGCAGCCGCCCGATCCTCTGGAGCTGTGGGATTCGCCGCCGTTCGAACCTGTTCTGAAAGAAGGCTACGTTTTCGCGCGCGGCGCGACCGATAACAAAGGCCAGATTCTTTCGCATATTATCGGCATTCAAGAGACGATGGAGCAAGATCACGATTTGCCGGTCAACTTGCATCTCGTGATCGAGGGAGAAGAGGAAATCGGCAGCGCGAATCTCGGCCCTTTTCTCAGTCAGAATCGTGACGCGCTGAGGAGCGATGTGGCGGTGGTTTCCGATACGGGAATGATCGCTCGCGGCGTGCCGACGTTAAGTTACGGGCTCCGCGGCGTGACCGCCCTCGAGGTTAAAGTAACCGGACCGAAAATGGATTTGCACTCCGGCGTTTTTGGAGGGGCCGTTGCGAATCCGATCACTGCGCTCGCGCAATTACTGGCAACACTTCACGATCGCGAAGGCCGGGTGGCGATCGCGGGGTTTTACGATCGCGTCAAGCCTTTGGAAAATTGGGAGCGCGAAGCATGGCGCAAACTTCCAGTCGACGGCGATAAACTGGTGCTGAAAGAGACTGGCGTGCCCGAACTTTTCGGCGAAGCTGGCTACAATTCCCTGGAGCGCATTTGGGCGCGACCGACCGCTGAGATCAATGGGATCGGCGGCGGTTATCAGGGGAAGGGGACAAAGACGGTGATCGCGAGTCATGCGATAGCCAAGCTGACGTTCCGTCTCGTTCCAGAACAGGAAGGCAATGAGATTTTAGAGCTGGCGAAAACGCATTTGCGCAAGAATTTGCCTAAAGGCGTTACCCTCGAAATGACGAATGGTCATAGCGGGCCGTGGTATCTGACTGATCCGCATTCAGCGATTGGCGAAGCAGCCCAGCGCGCTTTGCGGAAAGCTTTCAACGCAAACGTTGCCCTCATTCGCGAAGGCGGCAGCATCCCGATCGTCTCCCAGTTTCGCAGCATCCTGGGCATCGAAACGCTGCTAATGGGACTCGCGCTGGCCGACTGCCGCGCGCATTCGCCTAACGAGAATTTTCCTCTGGAAAATCTCGAAGGCGGCATTCGCCTAAACAAAGCGATTCTTCACGAACTCGCGCGCTGATCTTGTCTCCCGCAACTAAAATACTGCTTCGGGTGTTTTTAATTGTCGCGACATTATTCGCCTCTGTTCGCGGGGCGGATGCGGCCGAAGAGTCGTTGGGGACGAAGATTAAGAAGGTTTTCGAGGCGACACCCACCCCGAGTCCGACGCGAAAACATCGAAAGCGGACGGCGAAGAAATCCACGTCCAGTCCATCTCCGGCCGCTTCTCCAAAAAAGAAGATTTCACCGACTCCCTCGCCAAGCTCGACCCCGAAGGCCAAGCCAAAGCGCAAAAAGGCATCTCCCACTCCCCCGCCGAGGGTGTCACCTCCTGCCGCGGCTGCACCTGAGGAAACCCCAACGCCGAGTCCAACCGAAACTCCGCCACCGACGTTAACACCTTCGCCAACCGTGCATCCTGCCCCCGAAAAAAAAGGTGCTCCCAACGCTACCATTTCGCCTAACGAGATTAAAGGATATGACGACAATCCGCCGAAAGTACGCCAGATCATCGAATACGGTCTCGAGCTAACAAAGCAAAATCTCAATTACACCTATGGCTCGGCAGAGCCGGCAACTGGTGGCATGGATTGCTCCGGCTTCGTTTATCATGTACTTCAACAAAACGGGTTCACCGATGTGCCGCGCGATTCAAGCCAGCAATACGTCTGGATACGGAAGGCGGGAAACTTTCGCGCGGTCTTGAGCCGTCACGAGGATTCATTCGAACTCGATGCGCTCAAGCCGGGCGATCTGCTCTTCTGGAGCGGCACCTACAATATCGATCGGGACCCGCCGGTCACGCACACGATGATTTATCTGGGACGCGAAAAAGGAACGAAAAAGCGCATCATGATCGGAGCAAGCGATGGGCGCACTTACGATGGTAAACAGCGCTTTGGAGTCAGCGTTTTCGATTTCAAATTGCCACCACCGCCGAATAGCAGCGACGCCAAGCTCAGTCCGGTTTTTGTCGGCTACGGACGAATTCCCGGCTTGATCGAAGAATGAATTCTATTGGTCATCCTTGAGCCCCGCAGGAGTCGGTGATGCCTTTGGCTCCGTTGCGGTTGCCGGCTGAATGGGAAACTGATGAGCACGACGTTGATAGCCCACCAGCGCACCGACAATCAACGTAAGTACGATGAGCACGACGGTGCGTTGTTCGCTTTTCGAAAGTACGAAAATCCTGAACAGGCGTTTCATTTTCTTGCGTAACGAATCGGATCTTCTATCCCGGCTTCGCGGAAACCTTTGAGGCGCAAGAGACACGAATCGCATTCTCCGCAAGCGAGACCGGTCGGCGACGGATCATAACAGGTGCGCGTGAGCGAAAGATCGACATCGAGTTCAAGCGCTTTGCGGACGATCTCTGCCTTCGAAAATTTTATTAACGGCGCGTGAATTTGAAAGCGTCTGCCTTCGACACCCGCTTTGGTTCCAAGGTTAGCCAGCGTTTCAAACGCTTCGATGAATTCCGGCCGGCAGTCCGGATAGCCGCCGTAATCGATCGCGTTTACACCAATAAAAATGTCAGCGGCAGGAATTATTTCCGCCCAGCCGAGCGCAAAAGCGAGAAAGACGGTGTTCCGCGCGGGGACATAGGTGACCGGAATTCCATCCGCGATTTCTGTCTCCGATCGATTTTTCGGCACACCGACATTATCCGTGAGCGCCGAGCCGCCGAACATGCGCATGTCGATTTTTGCGAGACGATGCTCTTTTGCGCCTAGCGACTCGGCGATTCGACTAGCCGCATCGATTTCAATCTGGTGACGCTGGCCGTAGTCAAACGACAGTGCGTACGCTTCGTAGCCTTGCGCGATTGCAATCGCCATCGTCGTTGTCGAATCCAGTCCGCCGCTTAAAAGAACGACCGCGCGTTTCATCGGCCATCGCGGTCTATCTTTCTTGCACGAACAGTTTTATCCGGATATTCGGCGCGCACGGTGACCGCGATCCCGCCGCGCGCCGAAAATTGCGCGGTCACGATTGCCTCACGCGGCGCGCAGGCCTTCACGAAATCGTCGAGAATGCGGTTCGTAATCGCTTCATTGAAGGCGCGCTCGCTCCGATACGAGGCAAGATAAAATTTGAGCGACTTGCTTTCAACGCACAGACGATTCGGCACATAATCGATGTCGATTCTGGCGAAGTCTGCCTGCCCGGTCACCGGACAAAGCGAGGTAAAATCATCGGTCTCAAAATGGATGCGGTAGTTTCGCCGTGCCGGATTC
The DNA here is from genome assembly GCA_003217835.1 of Verrucomicrobiota bacterium. GTDB lineage: Bacteria > Verrucomicrobiota > Verrucomicrobiia > Chthoniobacterales > UBA10450 > Udaeobacter. Next base: position 10,676 of record QHMQ01000106.1, on the reverse strand, counting down.
GGAAAAGTCTCGAGGCGCGCTTCCGCCGGCGAGGCCGGCAGCTTCGCTTCGCTGCGGCCGAGCAATGTCAATTGACGGCTCTGTTTAATCTTGGCCACGTCGAAACTTAGCGTTCGTCAGCAACGCTTCAATTCAAACATGGAGGGATGACCACTGTGTCGTCGCACTAACGAGGAACGCGCCCGCCTTCCCGCTTGAACATCGAACGCCCAACACCGAACATTCAACGTCGAAGGGCGAATCGCTGAATGAACATCGAAAATCAAAGCATAAAGGCTAAAGATCGAACGGGCATGATCGATGTCGTCGCGCACGACACGAAAACTGGCGAAGTCGTGCTTGTGATGAATGAGCCTGACGGCTGGGACGGTTCGGACGCGCGATTGCTCGAATTGCAAGAACGGTTCAATGCCTACGTCTCATTTTTGCTCGACGGCGAAATGGCGAGCGAGCATCCGGACCTTGCCGGCAAGCCTGCGCGAATCGAGTTACGTTGCGCACACATGCCCGACCCGCGCACAATCGAATTGCTCGGCATGATTCGCGATCAGCTGGCGTTCCAGGAAATGAGAATGGAAGTTGTTGTCGCTGGGGAGTGACGGCCCATCGCTCCAACTTAGTATTTTAAAAACGAGATAACTGGCGTCCGCCCAAGTTTTTCGCGACCGTGAAGGAATTCGAGCTCAATTAAAAACTGGGCTTCGAGGAGTTTGCCACCCGCCTTGGCGATCAACGCAGCAGCAGCGGCGGAAGTCCCGCCGGTCGCGAGCAAATCATCAACTAGCACAATTCGTTCGCTCGGTTTTATCGCGTCGACGTGCATTTCCATTTCCGCTTCCCCGTACTCGAGCGAGTATTTCGCAACCTCCGTTTTATAGGGCAACTTCCCGCGTTTCCGGATCGGAACAAAACCGACGCCGAGTTCATACGCGACCGCCGATCCAAAGAGAAATCCGCGAGCGTCAATTCCAACAATCTTATCGATCTTTTTTTCGCGGCAGCGCTCCAAAAAAAGATCAATCGATGCACGAAACAGCGTTTGGTCGCTCAAGATAGGAGTGATGTCTTTGAAAACGATTCCCTTTTTCGGAAAATCAGGAACATCGCGGACGCCCGCGCGCAATTTGTCGATCAAGCCCGCCATCACCGCCGGGATGCTAGCGTTCCGTCAGCAAACGTCAACGGAGCGCAGCTCACCGCCCAAATTACGTCTCGGCGGCAGGTGCCGAGGGTTTATAAATCCAGAATGTGACGAGGCCGAGTAGAATAGTTTGCACGATGCCGGCGAAAAACCATTTCGCAGCAATTGAGCCAGGCATTGGCACAACAACGTACATGATGAGTGCCCAGACTCCCGAGAACAACCCCATCAGGAGGCCGTAGCCAACGGCGCAAGCGATGTTCTTCGTGTGGCTGGCGAACCCTTTTGCCCAAAGGATGACGAAGGTAATGACGAACAACAGTTGAGCCCAAGCATCCAAGCCATGTGAGACTGCATTTCAGTATCTGTGCGCCAGAGCTGTTGCGTAGCCCGGTAGTCTGGCGTCATCCAAACTCCGTGTATAAGAAAGTCAGTAACCCACAGAACGATAAAGGCGACGACTATTGCGAGAATAAGACGTTTGGTGTTAATATTGATTGACCGTTGTAGGGATTTCGTCGCGAGAGCGCAAGTAAACGCTGGTTTGCCAAGCTCCTGCGCAGCTTTTAAGCTGATGTTTCCGGGTGGATCGACAATTCCTTATCGTTTCAACAATCTGTTTTTTCGCGGCCGTTGTCCGGACGATTGTTGCTTTGCGCGCGGGCATCTTCCGGCCGGGACAATTTAATTTTCTGGCGATCGGGCTCGGATTCATTTTTCAGACGGCGTTCTTGTCGATCCGCGGTCACGCGCTCGGTCGCTGCCCGCTGACGAATTTGTTTGAAGTTTTCATCTTCGTCGCGTGGTCGGTGGCGTTGATCTACATGGTGGTCGGCCCCGCATATCGGTTATCGCTGATGGGCGCATTCACCGCGCCCCTCGTCGTTTTGCTCCAAGGCTTTGCTTTGATTGCGCCGATCGACATCCGGCATCCGGTGAGGCTACCGGCAAATCCCTGGCTGGAGTTTCATGCGTCGATTTCATTGGTGGCTTACGGAGCATTCGCCCTCGCGTGCATTGCCGGCGTGATGTATCTCGTCCAGGAACGTCAACTCAAGACACATCAACTGCGTTCGGTTTTTTATCATCTCCCACCGCTCACTGATCTCTTTGCCGCGATCACGCGACTACTTTGGTGGGGCTTTGCGCTTTACACACTCGGGCTGGTCAGCGGTTTCTTCGTCGGGCAACCGCTGCCGTATGTGCAGATGGTGTGCGCTTCTGCCGTCTGGTTACTCTACGCGGCAATTTTGCAAGGCCGGCATCTTCGCCGGCTCGCGCCAAAACATGTGGCTGCGTTATGCATCATCGGATTCACTGCCGCGCTGACACTTCTCTGGGGCATTACATTCACCGCGCAAATGCCTTCGCCGCCATGAATCTTTTTTGTGTCGGCTTGAGTCATCACACCGCGAACGTAGAAACGCGCGAACGCTTCGCCGGCCACGCTGAGACCGATTGCATTCTGCGGGCAGCAGGTTGCGCGGAAGCGCTGCTACTTACGACCTGTAATCGCGTCGAAGTTTACGGCGCGTCAGAAGAACGTGTGTCGACAGATGAGATCGCGCGATGCCTCGTGCGCAAGGTCGACAATAAGACTGAAGAATATGCGCTGGCATTTTACCGCTACGAGGACACTCGCTGTGTGCAGCATCTTTTTCGCGTCGCTTCAGGGCTCGATTCGATGGTTGTGGGCGAGAGCGAGATTCTCGGCCAAGCGAAAAAGGCGTATGAATCGGCGCGCGCGTCCGGCGCGGCCGGGCCCTGCTTGCATCGATTGTTTCAACGCGCCTTCCACGTGGCGAAGCAAGTGCGCACGCACACTGATATCACGCGCGGCTCGGTATCGGTCGGATCGGTCGCGGTCGATCTTGCGCAAAGAATCTTCGGCCAACTTGGCAATTGCAAAGTGCTCGTACTGGGCGCCGGTGAAACGAGCGAGCGGACGGCGCGGGCGCTCGTTTCACGCGGTGTGACCGATCTTCGCGTGAGCAACCGTTCGAGTGATCGCGCCGAGGAACTGGCACGACTCGTCGGCGGCCAGGCTGTTCGATTTGATGAATGGCCGTCGCAATGCCGTGAAATCGACATATTGATTACATCGACCTCCTCCGAAACGCCTTTGCTCACTCCCGAAAATCTGTCGGCGATGTTGCGCAATCGCGTCGATCGGCCGCTTTTCATTATCGACATCGCGGTGCCGCGCGATGTGGATCCTAGCGTAAACGAAATGGAAGCCGTTTATCTTTACGATATCGATTCCTTGCAATCGGTCGCAGAGCAATCGCTGGCGCTCCGCCGTCAGCAAATTGCCGCTGCCGAAGCGATCATCACTGAACATGTCGCGGCCTTTGGTAAATCGATTTCCCATAGATTGGATTGCAATGCGCCGCCGAGTACGGAGGATCGAGCATTGGGAGAAACGCCGCTACGGACCTCGGAATCGTGACGAGGGAAGCCAACGGCTTCCCCTACAGAATACCGACGCTACATTGTCGGGATGGACAATAAGATCGTAATCGGAACGCGCGGCAGCGAACTGGCCCGGGCTCAGGCACGGATGGTGGAAGAGGCATTGGGCGAAAAATGCCCGGATCTTACGATCGAAACGAAAATCATTCGGACCAGCGGTGATGAAACGCACCTGAAAACTGGAGACATCCGCCAGGGGCGAAAAGGATTGTTTACCGCAGAACTCGAGCGAGCGCTTCTCGCCGGAGATGTTGATGTTGCAGTGCACAGTGCCAAAGATTTGCCGAGCGAAACGAACCCGAGCGCGGAGATCGCAGCGGTTCTTCCACGTGCACCGATGGGTGACATGCTGATTGCGAAACAGCCGGGCGGTTTAACTTCGCTTCGGGAAGGTGCGACGATCGCGACCGGTAGTGTGCGAAGGAAACATCAGCTTTCCTGGAAACGTCCGGACCTCAAAATTGTCGATCTTCGCGGCAATGTGCCAACTCGCTTGTGCAAACTCGCCGAGAACGATTGGGATGCGATCGTCCTCGCGCGCGCTGGACTCGAGCGGCTTGGCCTCTCGCTGGGGCAGCACGAAATGAGTTTCGAAGGGGGGCAGTTCTTTACTGAGATCCTTCTGAGCGAGATCTTTTTGCCGGCGGGAGAAAGCATAAGAGCGGTTGTCCAGGCTGTGAACGATCGCGAGACGCTGCTTTGTCTGCGAGCGGAGCGCGAATTTCTCCGCGTGCTACAAGGCGACTGCAATTCGCCCGTGGGCGTTTTGGCGACAACCAAAAGCGGGAATATGAAAATGCGCGCGCAAGTTTTCCAGGACGGATCAGGCGCGCCACGCGCAGGCAGAGTTGAAGGTCGATGTGACGACTGTGAGCGTCTGGCTGCAGAACTGCTCCGACAAATAAATGGCGAGTAAGACTAAGAGTAAGAGTCGAAGCGAAGGCGAGAGAGGGAAGGTTTATCTAGTCGGCGCCGGGCCAGGAGATCTTGGCTTGGTGACATTGCGGGCCAAGCAGTGCATCGAGCAGGCGGATGTGATCGTTCACGATCATCTGGCAAATCCGGAGATGCTGGGCTGGGCGCGAGACGACGCGGAGATAATTTACGCTGGAAAAAGAGCGGGCGAACACTTGCTGAGTCAACAAGAAATCAACACGCTTCTGGTCGAGAAAGCATGCGGCGGAAAACAGGTTGTCCGATTAAAAGGCGGCGATCCGTTTGTTTTTGGACGCGGCGCGGAAGAGGCAAAAGCAATTGTCGATGCGGGAATTGAATTTGAAATTGTGCCGGGAATCACCTCAGCCATCGCCGGACCGGCTTATGCCGGAATTCCAGTGACACATCGTGCAGAGAATTCGCACGTCACATTTTTTACCGGCCACGAAGATCCCGGAAAAACCGAAAGTGCGATTGATTATGCTGCGCTGGCAAAACTTGGCGGTACGCAAGTGATGCTGATGGGCGTGGAACGGCTTGAACCGATTACACGGGAAATGCTTAAGCAAGGCGTACGAGAGGATTTGCCAGTGGCGCTTGTTCGTTGGGGAACGACTGGTCGCCAGGAAACGTTGACGGGAACGTTGAAAAACATCGCGCCGCGCGCCGCGGATCGCGGTTTCCAAGCACCCGCAGTCGCGGTGTTTGGCGAAGTTGTTGCCTTACGAGAAAGCCTAAATTGGTACGAGAAGCGGCCGCTTTCTGGAAAACGGATCGTAGTTACGCGAAGCCGGAAACAGGCAAGCGCGCTGAGCGGAAAGTTGCGCGCCCTCGGCGCGCATGTGTTTGAATTGCCAACGATTCGAATCGAGCCGCCGGCGGATTTGCGCGAGTTCGCCGAGTTGGTGCAGGACGCGCACGCTTACGACTGGATCATTTTCACAAGCGCAAATGGCGTCGAAGCGTTTTTCGAAATCTTCTTTAAACTCTACGACGACGCGCGTGAGATCGGTGGGGCAAAGATCGCGGCGATCGGGGCGGCGACAACGCAGCGGGTGAAAGACTTTCGTTTACATGTCGATCTTCAGCCGGACGAATTCATTGCTGAAGCGGTGGTACGGGAATTTAGGAAGCAGGGCGGCGTGGAAAATTTGCGGGTTCTCCTGGTGCGCGCGGAAAAGGGGCGCGATGTGCTTTTAAAACAACTCTCGGCCTTGGGAGCAATTGTGGATGAAGGCTTCGCTTATCGTACGGTGCCGGAGACGCGCGACACCACGGGTGCGCGCCAGCAGCTATTGGAAGAAGGGGCTGATCTCATCACGTTTACCAGCTCATCCACTGTGGAAAATTTTCTGGCGCTTGGCGTTCCTTGGCCGAAAGGAATGCGAGTCGCGAGCATCGGCCCGATCACATCCAAGACTGCCCGCGATCACGGTCTGAAGATCGACGTCGAAGCGTCCCGCCACGATATCGACGGCTTGGTGCAAGCAATCCGCGATTTTTTTGAAAGGTAGGGACATTCCCCTCCACCGTCCGGGCGATTGTGTCAATCGTCTCTATCTGCGGCAAAGGGCGAGATTCGGCGTCTTCGAATTCTGGAATCTGCTACCCGCAAATCCGAAATCGTTAGGATGGATTGAATCGGAACCTCGTTCGACCACGCTTGGCGTTGGCTTTGGCTTTGCGGCGGCTCTTTTGATTTGGCGTTTCGAACGCGCGCAAACGCCGCACTTCCTCGAGAATCCCTTCCGCATCCAGCTTGCTTTTGAGCCGCTTCAACGCGCGATCGACGGGTTCGCCCTTACGAACGATCACTTCTGGCATCGATAATCACTCCTGTCCTCAGTAAATAGCTTCCTTGACCGGGCCGAGCCTACTCGGGCGAAGCAAGCTCGTCAACTTTTGTGAATAACTCCGCTACTTTATTTAAAACTCCCACCTAATGGGCGAGCGGATTGGCCGTCGTCGCTTTTTGAGTGACTTCTCGCCGCAGCGCAGTAGCGCTGCCGCCGCGGGCGCGAGTCCACCAAAGGACAATGGGGGAGGCGATAAAGATCGAAGAGTAAGTCCCGACTACCACGCCAATAATAATGGCAAGGGAAAAATCGCGCAGCACCGCGCCGCCGAAGAAAAACAGACAAAGAATCGGGATGAGCGTCACCGTGCTTGTAAGAATCGTGCGGCTAAGCGTCTGGTTGATACTTTCGTTCATGATCTGCTCGATTATACCGCGACGGCCGCTGGCAAGACCTTCTCGGATCCGGTCGTAAACAACGATGGTGTCGTTGATGGAGTAGCCGGCGATCGTCAGGACAGCGCCGACCATGGTGAGCGTCAATTCGCGCCCAAAGAGAGAGAACATGCCGACCGTGATGAGGACATCGTGCAAGAGTGCAACAATCGCCCCCACTGCAAAGGAAAGCTCAAAGCGAAAGGTTACGAAGATTAAAATTCCCAGAATGCCGAGGCCGAGCGCGACGAGCGAATTTCTCGCCAGCTCACCACCCACGAGTGCGCCCACTCGCTCCGAGCCCTCCACCTTAAAGGCCGCGTTCGGCATTGTCTGTATGATCTGTTTTTCCACCTTGTCACTCGTATTCAACGGCGTGCGCACGGTGATATAACTTTTGCCGCCCTGCGCGGACTCCTGAATCGATGCGTCGGCGAAGCCAATCGGCTTCAGTGCGTCACGAACTTGCCCGACGTCAATCTTGTTCGGCGCACTCAACGTCACCAAATCACCACCGCGGAAATCGACGCCGAAATTGCGGTCGCCGCGCGTGTAAAATGCCGTCGCACCGGCCAGAAGCAGTGCGAGCGAACACATGCAGGCGAGAAAACCTTTACCGAGGAAGTTGATGTGCTGCGATGAAATCAAATGCAACATCGATACGCGTTTCAATCGCCCTGTATCGACAAACCAACCGAGAAAATTCCGGCCGACGATGAGGGCCGTAAATAACGAGGCCAGAATGCCGAGCGTAAGTGAGATGGCGAAGCCTTTCACTGGGCCGCTCGCCTTCCAAAACAGAATCGCCGCTGTAATCAGCGTCGTCACGTTGGCGTCGAAGATAGAGCTAAAAGCTTTCTCGTAGGCCGCTTTAACCGCAATCTTAAGCGATTTTCCGAGAGCCATTTCTTCGCGCAATCGTTCGTAAATGAGTACGTTTGCGTCCACCGAAAGGCCGATGGTTAGGATGATGCCCGCGATGCCCGGCAAGGTGAGAACGAATCGGAACATGGTGAGTGCTCCGATCAACAGGATGAGGTTGATGATGAGCGCGAGATTGGCGACGAGACCGGGAATTTTGTAGTAAATCGCTACGCAGACGAGCGTAATGGCCAGGCCAACCAAGCCTGCGAGAATGCTCGCCCGGATCGAATCCAATCCGAGCGTGGGTGACACGCTGCGCTCCTCCTCAATACTCACTGGCGTTTGCAATGGATTCTCGAGTACGCTCGCCAGACCGCGGGCCTCCTGCTCGCTGAACTTTCCGGTAATGACCGCGTCTCCACCGTAGATCGCATCACGAATAACAGGGGCAGATTGAATGATGCCATCGAGAACAATTGCAAAGCGGTGGCCTTTGTATTGCTCAGTGATCTGCCCGAACTTCTTGGCGCCTTCGCTGTCGAATTTCAATTGCACCGTCCAACCCTCGTTGCCGTAATAAGCGTTCGATCCTGAAACTCGATCGCCGCCGAGATCCGCTTTCTTTTTGACCAGCAGCCGTTCTTCCTTCGGCTTCTCGTTTCCTTCCGCTCGCATTTGGTATGTCTCAATGCGGTATTCCGGCGGGATCACTTCCTTGCCGGCATCGATCGCGCGCAACCGTTCGCCGCTATCTGGGTAAACCAGACGGAATTCGAGCTTCGCGACACGTGAAAGTTGATCGCGCGCTTCCTGAATCTTTGCGGTGTCGAGCCCCGGGATTTGGACAAGAATTCGATCATTCCCGACCGGACTAATAATCGGTTCGCTCGCGCCAAAGTAATCGACCCGTTTGCGAATGACTTCGACAGCTTGGTCGAGCATGCCTTTGGTCACGTCCTTATCCCCTTTCATCAAGCGAATGAGGAAGGAGGTGCCGCCTTGAATGTCGAGGCCGAGCGCGATCTTTTTCTCGGGCGGCCAGATCGTGACGATGCTGAACACGATGAGCAAAACGGTCAGCGTTAATGCGAGCAGACGCTTTCGCAGGCCCTGATCGGTCGCAAAATACCAACCGAAGAGGACAAGCATGACCAGTCCAATGAAAAATGTAAGCGCGGGAGTCACTTTGATTGCGGATTGCGGATTGTCGATTGCGGATTGTCGATCTTGCTCATCGCTTCAACTCTCCAACTCTCCAACTGTTTAACCCTCTAGCTCTCCGCCGATTTCACCACGTTCGTGACTGCCGATTTTTCCATTTCGATCTTCACATTATCGGCCACTTTTACGATTACAGTCGTCTCCTTCACGTTGGAGATAAGCCCGTGAATGCCACCGTTCGTGATCACCCGATCGCCAGTCTTTAAGCTTGCGATCAATTTTTGCTGCTGTTCCTGACGCTTTTTCTGTGGCCGGAACATCACAAAATACATGATGATGAAAATGAAAATGAACGGCACGAAAAATCCAAAGCCACCACCCGGGCCGGTTGGAGCGGGGCTTTGTGCCTGGGCTAGAAGCGCGTTGAGCATATTACTGGGATTTGGAGAGCGCACCTTAAACCCGAACGCGCGTGCTGCAATTCATAATAACTGTAGAGGCCGCTGTCCTCACCGGCAGGTTTGACTGTAGGGGGCGCTGTCAGCGTCCCGGTTTATTCGGTGGCAAGCTAACAGTTTCCCCTACAGATGCTGCAAGGTCGACATCGCGCACCTTGTATCCCATCGCGAATTCTCTCCGAAACTGATCGAACGTTCCCCTTTCTATCTCCGTGCGGGCTCGATTCATCAGATCCAGATAAAAATGCAGGTTGTGCAACGTGATCAGCCGCAGCCCGAGAATTTCTTCGGCCTTAATGAGATGGCGGACATATCCGCGAGCGAATTCGCGACAGGTTGGACATACGCAGTTTTCTTCGATTGGGCTCTTGTCGAGCGCGAACTCGGCGTTTTTCAAATTGATCGTACCGCTTGCGGTAAACGCGGTTCCGTTGCGCGCTAGGCGCGTTGGCAAAACGCAATCGAACATGTCTATTCCGCGCGCGATCATTTCCAGCAGCTGCGGCGGCGTGCCGAGGCCCATCGCGTAACGCGGTTTATCTTTAGGCAATGCCGGCTCGGCCGATTCAACCGCGCACATCATTTCCTCTTCTGGCTCGCCGACGCTCACTCCGCCAATCGCGTAGCCGTCGAAATCAAGATCGACAATCGCCTGTGCGCTTGATCTGCGCAGATCCTCAAACGTCGCGCCCTGAACGATTCCGAAGAGAAGCTGACGCTCGATGTCGGATTGCGGATTTCGGATTGCGGATTGTTCAGACTCTGTCATTCGATGTTGGATGTTCGATGTTGGATGTTCGATGCTTTCTTCTCTCCATCTTTTGCATCGTCTCGCCCAGCGGGCCGTCATTTCCGCGCTGCGCGCCGCGTAATCGTATTCACACGGATACGGAGCACATTCGTCGAGCACCATCGCAATATCGCTACCGAGTGTCATTTGAATCTCCATCGCGATTTCCGGACTGATAAACGCCGGTGTTCCGTTAACATGATTTTGAAAATGCACGCCCTCCTCAGTAATTTTGCGCAATTTGGCGAGCGAAAAAATCTGGTAACCACCGCTATCGGTCAGGATCGGTCCGTTCCAATTCATGAATTTGTGTAGTCCGCCGAAATGCCGGATCACTTCGAGGCCTGGCCTAACGAAAAGATGATAGGTGTTTCCGAGAATGATCTGCGCGTCCAACTCGCGCAGCTCGCGCGAACTCACCGCTTTCACGCTGCCTTGTGTTCCGACTGGAATAAACGCCGGTGTTTCAATGATGCCGTGTGGAGTAGTCAACCGCCCCCGCCGTGCTTTTGATCGAGGATCAGTTGCCAGCAAATCAAACATTGCGGATCACGTTCCTGAAGCGCAACCATGTCGCAAGCGGATTTGGATTTTCCGCGCAAAATATTCTTTGCAGGCAGCGAA
>QHMQ01000170.1 GCA_003217835.1 Verrucomicrobiota bacterium | reverse complement strand
CGGGAAATGAGGATCCAATTATTCCGGCATCCGAACCTCAGCGCCTTGTCGAACTGCTTCGCAACGCGCACGCGGAGGTTACTATTCGTTTCGTAAAGGCCGGTCACGGTTTGACCAATGCCGAAGTCGAGACTGCCCGCCTCTGGTTGGCAGAGCTTACAGCATGAGTCGCGTCTGCAGCAGCGCCGTTCAAAACCGAAATGGCCCTTCGCAGATGCTGTCCGCCAACTTGCGTCGGTCAGAAGGACTTTCGCGTTCTTGAAGTCTGTCCGGTAGCGCTTCTTTCGGGCCAGGCTTACCGACAGCGGCCATAGCTTCGATTTGGAATTGGTCCGGGATGCGAAGCTCTAGTCGCGCGCGCTCATAATCAAAGCCCTCCATACCGTGGACGACAAGTCCCTGGCGGAAGCCTTGGAGCGCGAAGTTTTCCCAAGCTGCTCCGGTATCAAAGGAGTGCGTGATGGACGGCTCGTCATTATATTCGAAGGCAGTTCGCGAAATGAAGAGGACGAGGACAGCGGCATTCTTAGCCCAAGATTTGTTTGCCTCGACAAGCAATTCGAAGAAAGGATGCCAGTACTCGGTACCCCGCCGAGCGTAGAGTGCGCGCCATTGTTGAGCATTGAAGGAAGAGGGAGCCCATCGCGCTGCTTCAAAGAGCCGCATCACTTCCTCGTCTGAAATCTCTTCGCCGGACATCGCGCGCGGCGACCAGCGGTCAAGAAGCAACTGTTCAATGGGAAAGTCCGCGCTACGAATTTCGCTTCCTTTAATCATACATGATTAAATAAGCCGCGCTTATGCCTCTCTTCGCATCGTGACGGACTCGGCGCTTTGTCGCACAATTTTAAACCCGAATTTTTCGTAAAGACGCACCGCCGGATTGTTTGCCGGGGCGTGGACCAGAATGGCTGAATGCTGCGGATTCGCTTTGACCAATTGTGTGAGGAGCGCGGCCCCGATGCCGTGCCGGCGATGGTCCGGTTTCACGGCGAAGGCGAGTTCCGTTGTGGTCTCCACTTCGCTAGCATGCTGTCCTGTCGGTACGCGCAACCAAACTGCGCCGAGCACCTCATCGTTCTGCTTGGCGTCATAGGCGACAAAGCCGGTGTCGCCTGCGCGGCCCCAACCCTCCACGTAGTGAGCAAACTCCGGCCGTCGCACGATGTCTAGCGACGGTGTAGCCTCGCCTTTTGTTTGCAGGCCTTGATACAACGTCTCCCAGAGAATTGGTTCATCCGCAGCTGTGAGCGGCCGAATCACATAATCCATAGCATCAAGATCCGCGCGTTTACGTTGTGAACGCCGTCAATTATTCAATATACACTAGCGGTAACCAGCTGCGCCTTAAATCTCGAGACTCTGTTTGCTGGGCGGTCGTCAACAGTGCACCTAGGGTGTCGATCGCAGGCAAGTCGACAACCGCGATTTAGGGATCGAGAACGGCCAAACGTGGATTCTGCCCAATGAGCCAGCAGGAAACGTGTTAGTCCAGCAATTCAACCGAATCGCCCTTGTGCAGCATGCCTTCTACCATCACCGCACCGTAAACACCGGCCATTCCATCGTGAGATTGCGCGACCTTCTTCAGTATCGCCGGAGTTTTTTCTCCGGTATCAGGGTCGAGCGTGATCATCATGCAGCGCGGATCGCGCTCCAGAATTGTGACGACCAGCTTCGGTCCGATCCGCAGGGATCGACCGACAAACGCATTCTCGGCGAAGCCTTCGGCGGATGCTAAATTCACATAGACGTTTGCCCGGAAACGGCGCTTGTCCACCGGCGTGCCCGTCTCTTCGGCCAATTGCCGTGCCGATTGCAAACTAAAGATCGACACGGGACGGCAATCGGTCATCGCACGCTCCGAACGCAGTAAGGTGAGATGATGCTGCTTTTCGATCCCCTCGCGCAGCATATCGATCAATTTCGGATCATCTATCGCGACAGTTTCTCCCGTCGGCGTCTCAACATCGACCATTAAGTCTGCAAGATCAGCCGAGACGGGATTCGCGCTCAGGCTCTCCGCTTCAGTCAAATTGATCGGCCGCGCCGCCTTATCCGGGTCACGAAATCGCGGTCGATATCGCAGCATCTGGCGCTGTTCTCGCCCGGTGAGGTAGGGAAATCCTTTTGGACTGGCCGAACTCTTGAAAGCGAAAAGACGGTCTCCGTAAACTCCCGAGTACCCCGCGAACATCTCGTCGAGCTCCTCGCCGCGCATACTTTTGACTGGATAACGCCAAAGGCTTTCTACTGTTGCGACGATACTCATTCTAGTTGGATTTCTGGCGCCGAACCACGAACCGGACATCGAGAAGAAGATCAAATTGGACGAATAAAGGCGAGCGTTAAATGGCAAAGAGAGAGTGTCTACAAGAGATTCGTCGATGCGATTGCATGACGCGGACGCGCTGGATATGCTCGCGCCCATGTTCTCGAGAAAGGAATCCACGCCGGATCCAAGAGGCGTCAGTGGTTCTCGCGGTTTCATCCGCGTCGAATTTGCACTGATCGTCAGCTTGGGAACCGCGGCAATCTTTTTTGGAGCTGGAAGCCAGCTGGTGGAAGATGTTACCCATCCGCTTCTCCTGGCGATCATGTTTGTTTGGTTGTTTGGCGCTGTTCTGTGGTCTGCAATTTCCGTTGTCCGCCATGCCGAGTGTATTGCCATCAAATTGGGCGAGCCTTACGGAACGCTGATCCTGACGCTCTCGGCCATCAGCATCGAAGTGATGACGATTTCCGCCGCGATGCTACACGGTGCGAATAATCCAACCCTCGCGCGGGATGCGATGTTTGCCGTGATTATGATCGCGCTCAACGGGCTCGTTGGGTTATCTCTGCTCTTGGGCGGATTGCGGCATCGTGAGCAGCAATACAACCTCCAAGGCGCTAACGCCTATCTTAATACGATTATGGTGCTGGCAGTGCTCGGTTTGATTCTGCCCAACTTCACCACCTCTATGAGCGGACCAAGGTTTTCCTGGCCGCAGGAAATTTTTCTTGTGGTCACATCGCTCGGGCTTTACGCGATTTTTCTGCTCATCCAGACCATGCGGCACAGCCAGTATTTCAGCACCACCAAAGGCAAATACGATCCACCGCCTTTCACAGTGTGATGTTGTTTGTTTATCTCATTGCTGTGGTTTTGCTGGCCGAGAAATTCGCCATTCCGTTGGACAACGGCATCGAGCGTTTTGGCATGCCGCAGGCGCTCGGGGGAGCGATTATCGCCGCATTGGTTCTCTCGCCGGAGGCATTAAGCGGCATTCACGCGACGTTGGGCAATCAGCTTCAGCGTTCTGTAAACATTCTGCTTGGTTCAGTGCTCGCAACGATCGGGCTGACCATTCCAGCCGTCTTGACAATCGGGCTGGTCACCAGGCGACCAGTGGCGCTTGGTGTGCAAGGCGGCAATTTTCCATTGCTCCTGCTTACACTGGCCGTAAGCGTTGTCACGTTCAGCAGCGGCAGAACCAATATCCTCCAAGGCTGCATTCACCTCCTGTTATTCACTGTGTTTTTATTGCTGATATTTTTTCCTTGAGGACGGTTACCCTTGCAAGGGTGGCAGGTCAGTTTTGGGATAAACCGAATCAATCTGAAATCCTCACTTTGGCTTGGGCAATGGACAAAAGATCATGAATAAGGAAGGCGACTATGTACTCGGCACGCATGATGAGGAGCTGGCGAGACTTGGTCTGCAACATCGAGTCTGGCGTTCCGTGGTCTTGGATTGCTGGAAGAAAGCCGGTATCACTGTGGGCAGCCGCGTGCTCGACCTCGGCGCGGGCCCCGGCTACGCAACTGTCGATCTTGCAGAAATTATTGGGTCGACAGGGCAGGTGGTCGCGATCGAGCGTTCGAGTAAGTTCATCCAGGCGATGGGAGACGCCTGCCGCGCGCGATCGCTCACAAATGTGAAGATTCACGAGCTGGATTTGATGGAGGATGAATTACCGGAGGGAGATTACGATTTCGCTTGGTGCCGCTGGGTCGTTTCGTTTGTGAACGATCCCTCTCTGTTCCTCAAAAAACTTGCGGGAGTGATGCAAAAAGGCAGCGTCGCTATTTTCCAGGAGTACGGACACTACGAAACGTGGC
>QHMQ01000181.1 GCA_003217835.1 Verrucomicrobiota bacterium | reverse complement strand
CGAATCCCGGGTAAAGAGTCATGCCGCCATCGACGAACAGCGTGGTGCCTTGCACGTAGTCTGATTCATCACTCGCGAGCCAAACTGCGGCGCGCCCGATTTACTACGGCTCACCGATCCGCTTGTAGGGAATCAACTTGAGCAATTCATTGTAGTGCTCGGGCGTGTCCCAGGCCTGCATGTTGATCGGCGTGCGAATGGCGCCTGGCGCAATCGAGTTCACGCGGATGCGGTACGGTGCCACTTCCTGCGCGATGCTTTTCATCATCAACATCACGCCGCCTTTGGACGCCGCATAATTCACGTGACCAGCCCATGGAATCTTTTCGTGCACCGAGCTAATGCAAATGATCTTGCCGGCGCAGCACGAAATCTCCGGACGCACACCGCGGCGTTTAAATTCACGGATGGCTTCACGTGCGCACAGAAACTGGCCGGTAAGATTAACACCAATAACCTTGTTCCATTGTGTGAGAGTCATCTGGTCCACCGGCGCGTCCGATTGCAAACCGGCGTTATTAATTAAGATGTCGACGGTCCCGAACTCATCGCGCACCGCTTCAAACATTTTGGCAACGTCCTCTTCGCTCGAAACATCGGCGCGGTAAGCGAATGCGGTATGACCGTGTCCGCGCAGTTCGTTCACCATCGCCTGCGCTTTATCTTCGCCGGCGACATAATTAACGCAGACATCAGCGCCGGCGTGACCAAGTGCGAGCGCGATCGAGCGTCCGATTCCCGAGCTTGCTCCCGTGACAATCGCCTTCTGGCCTTTGAGCAGTTTGCGATTTTCGGTCTTCGGTACGACCGGCTTGGGCAGATCACTGAAATCCTGCGAATGAGGGATTTTCGGTTTCGGGCGATTCGCTGCTTCAGGTGGCATGGTTGGCATATGATTTTTTGTTTTGCGGATTCGTCGCCGCGCTCACCAAATCCTTACAAAGAAGAGTCGTGAATCTGCGCAGCTACTCGCGGCGACAAATGCGCGTAAGGTTTCATCTACTGCCGCGACCAATCATGCATGAACAACGGCAGCGATTTCGATTTCATCATCATCGGGTCAGGCGCGGGTGGCGGGACGCTGGCGTACAAGCTGGCTCCGAGTGGAAAACGCATTCTCCTGATCGAACGCGGCCCTTTCGTGCGGCGCGAGAAGGAGAATTGGAATGCGCGCGCAGTAAACGTGGAAGGTCGCTACAACACCAAGGAACTTTGGCGCAACGCCGATGGCACAGAGCTGCATCCACATACGAATTACTACGTCGGCGGCAATACCAAATTCTATGGCGCAGCGTTGTTCCGTCTGCGCGAGCAGGACTTTGGCGAAATCAAACACCATGGCGGCGTCTCACCCGCATGGCCGATTTCGTATGATGAGCTCGAGCCGTATTATAATGAGGCCGAGCGCATCTATCATGTGCACGGACAGGTCGGCGAAGATCCAACCGAGCCGCACCGCAGCGGACCGTATCCGTACTCAGCGGTCAGCCACGAGCCGCGAATCCAACAACTGAGCGAAGACTTCGCGTTGCACGGTTTGAAACCATTTCACACGCCACTGGGCGTGATGCTTGACGAGAAAAATCCGCAGAAAAGTCCCTGCATCCGCTGCAACACTTGCGACGGCTTCGCGTGCCTGGTGAATGCCAAAGCCGACGCCCACATCTGCTGTGTCGTGCCGGCGCTAAAACACGAGAATGTGACGCTGCTGACCGACACAAAAGTGACTCGGCTGGAAACGAACGGCTCGGGTCGCGAAGTCACTGCCGTTCATGTCGAACGCAACGGCGCGAAAGAAAGTTACTCGGCGGATGTCGTTGTCGTCGCTGGCGGCGCGATCAACTCCGCCGCACTGCTCTTACGTTCCGCTAACGCAAAACATCCGCGCGGCCTCGCCAATGGCTCGGACGTCGTGGGACGTCACTACATGGGACACGTAAACTCAGTGTTGATGGCGCTCTCGAAATGCCCGAATCCAACCGTCTTCCAAAAAACACTTTCGGTTAACGATTTCTACTTCAGCTCGCCGGAATGGGAATTCCCTATGGGCCACATCTCCTTTGTTGGGAAGCTC
>QHMQ01000180.1 GCA_003217835.1 Verrucomicrobiota bacterium | reverse complement strand
TGGATCGCGATCGGTGGCGTTAAAATGGATGCTGACGAAAATGGGATTCCGCGCGGCATTGGCAATTTGCGCACGAACTTCGAGTGGGACAAAGTAATCGCCTTCGCGAGTCATAATCACGCGGAGCCCTTTTGCTTGTAAGAGCGTCCGCAACGTTCTCGCCACGTCCAGGGCGAAGTCCTTTTCAGAGCCATAACGGCTGAGGGCACCTTTGTCGTGACCTCCGTGGCCAGGATCGAGAACGACAGTTTCAACCTTTCCGGCGTTTGGAACGCGCTGCGGACGAAGCAGCGGCTCGATCGTTTTCGCGAGGTCTGTGCGTGTTACCAAAAATTTCCCATCATGCTCGATTACTGGGAAGCACAACCAACAGCGCGCTCCATTGATCATGACTTCACGGCTGTCTCGGACGAATTCGAGCGGACTCCTCACTGTCTCGAGTCGCATCTTCTCGCCAGCAGGTACGACGTCGGCGGTCAAGCCATAAAACTTCGAGATGTTGTCGACGCTCAGATAATCGTGACCACTGACTTTGATGATCTGCCAATCATCAGCGGCGAATGCCAATGTTGGTGCCAGCGCAATGGAAGTGGCAAGTAACGCGAAAACGAACCAACGTTTCACTATTACAATCATTCCGGCCGTAATCGTATCAAGAAACGCCCTGGTCTCAAATCGCTGACGCCGAAGCTCGCCAGAGTGAAGTCCAATCTCAAAGTAATTGACTCTTCCGGTTTTTTCGCTAGAGACCGGAAATGTTTTTGCGTATTCAGCGAAAGACTAGCGTTCGGATTACTTTCCTCCTGTTCGGTTCGGCGGTCTTGTTCGCAAGCGCGGCGCGCGGCGCTGAGGCATTACCGAAATGTTGCGTTTGGCGTGTCACCAACGTCAAGGCCCCATTCTATCTCGTCGGCTCCATCCACGTACTTAGCCGAAAAGATTATCCGCTTCCCCGTCCATATGAGCTTGCGCTGAAAGATGCCACACGTCTGCTCTTTGAATTTGATCCAAACCGCGCTCCAGAATTCGAAAAGAAACTTGCCGCGGCCGCCAAATATCCACCCGGACAAAATATCCGCTCAAAGATTGACCCTAAGCTTTTTGCTTGGCTCCGAGAGAATATTTCGGCGGTCAACGTCGAACATAATCGGCCGAAGAAATCTCCGGGGAGGGTTGCGGAATTTGATACTGGGGTTGGTTATAAGCCGTGGTGGATCGCCCAGCATCTCGTCGACCCGAGAAATTCCAGCAATATGTCGACTTCGCATGGCTTAGACAATTACCTGGTGTCGCGTGCCAGGAAGATGGGAAAAGAGATAGGCGGCCTCGAGTCAGTTGACGAGCATGTAGCGGTCCTAGGCCGATTGTCAGACCGTGATAGCGAAATCCTTCTGCGTGGCGCCGTGGGGCGTTCCGAACCTGGTCAGGCCGAAATCGATCGGATGCGCAAAGCGTGGCGAAATGGAGACACCGCTGCGCTCTGGGCCGGGGACGCACGCTCGCGGAAAGAGGCTCCGTGGATTGCGGCACGTTTGGTTGACGACCGAAATGTCAAGTGGATCCCGCGGATCGAAGCGGAACTGAAAACCGGCAAACCGACTGCAATTGTCGCAGGTGCGCTGCATTTTTCTGGGCCGAACAGCGTGATTGCGTTGCTGCAAGCACGCGGCTACAAAATCGAGCAGTTGTAGCTCGGAAAGATCGACATTTTCTTCACCGCCGTCCAATTGGACAAGAGCGGAGGTTTCTAGTTTCTTCTCGGATGATTAAGTCAACTTTGCTCATTGTCGCCTGTCTCTTTTGCACAGCGGGCTTGCATGCTCAATCGGCACCCCAGATCGAGGAAAACCCGCCGCTCGATCCCAAAGACATGGATACGTCCATCAAACCGCAAGACGACTTTTTTATGTACGCCAATGGCGGTTGGATCAAAAACACGGAGATACCGCCGGAATATTCGCGCTGGGGCAGTTTTAATCAGCTCGTCGAGCATAACAATGATGCCCTGCACGAGATCGCGGAAAAAGCTGCGAGTAGTCATGTCGATCCAAAGACCGCTTCTGATGTTCAGAAAGTCGGCGACTATTATGCCAGTGGCATGGATGAGAAAACGATCGATGCCGCCCGCATTCAACCGATCCAGGATGAATTCAAACGGATCGACGCGATGAAAGATCGCAGTGATCTGCTAAAAGAAATCGCGCATCTGCACACGATCGGTGTCGACGCATTTTTTGGATTTGGTTCGGGCCAAGATGCCAAGGACAGTACGCGCGAAATTTCCCAAGCCGTCCAAGGAGGCCTCGGCCTGCCCGATCGCGATTATTACACGAAGATGGACGACGCTTCGAAAAAGTTACGCGACCAATACCTCGATCATGTGGCCAAAATGCTGACACTGCTCGGTCAGTCCGCGAACAAAGCTGCCGATGAAGCGAAAAAAATCATGGCGCTTGAAACCTCGCTCGCCCAGGCGTCGCGCACGCGCGTCGAACTCCGCGATCCGCAAAAGAACTACAACAAAATGACACAGGAGAATCTCCAGGCGCTGACGCCCGACTGGAATTGGGCGGATTATTTCAAAGGCATCAATCTGGTTGAGCCGGGCGACATCAACGTGCAACAACCGGAATTCTTCAAAGCGGCCAACGCGGCTTTCACGGCCACACCACTCGACGATTGGAAAACGTATCTGCGCTGGCATCTCATCAACGCCGCCGCGGCCGAACTTTCCAATGATTTCGTAAACGAGGATTTCAATTTCAAGGACGGCGTCCTTCGTGGCACGAAACAGATCAAGCCGCGCTGGAAACGCGTGGTCATTTCGACTGATG
>QHMQ01000105.1 GCA_003217835.1 Verrucomicrobiota bacterium | reverse complement strand
ACAGATCATGGCGTGGTTCATGGATACTTATTCAGTTTATCAGGGGTACGCGGTGAGTGAAATTGTCACCGGCAAACCGGTCGCCATCGGCGGCACCGAAGGCCGGCGCGAAGCCACTGGCCGCGGCGTGGTTTACTTGATTGAACGCGCCATGAACGTGCTGAAAATAGACCCGGAGAAATGCACGGCCATTGTCCAAGGCTTTGGCAATGTCGGATCGGTCGCGGCTTTGTCTCTTGCGCTGAAAAGCGGCGTCAAAGTCGTCGGGATCAGCGACGCGCATGCCGCAGTCTACAATCCCAAAGGAATCGATGTTAAAGCCGCCGAGCAGCACATTCTAAAAAAAAGGCACTTGAGAGCGTTCGCCCAAGACGATCACGTCGACCCAAACGAGTTGCTCACAATGAAATGCGACGTGCTCGTTCCGGCGGCGGTCGATCGCGTGATTACAGGGAAGAATGCTGGGAAATTGCAATGTAGGATTCTTGCTGAAGCGGCCAATGGTCCGACGACACCGGAAGCAGATTTGATTCTCGAGCAGCGCTGGGACGAGATCTTTGTGATTCCGGACATTCTTTGCAATGCCGGCGGCGTAATTGTCTCCTATTTCGAATGGGTGCAAGGTCTGCAGAGTTTTCTTTGGAGCGAAATGGAAGTGACTGATAAGCTCTTCCGCATCCTCGAGCATTCTTTTTCGCAAGTAATCAGACGCGCGAAGGAACACAAGATTTCTCATCGTACCGCGGCCATGGCCATCGGCGTCGAGCGCGTTCTCAAAGCCAAAAAGACGCGCGGCTTGTTTCCATGAGTCGCGATGAAGTCTTCGCATTGCGAAGATAAGCAGGAGAATCGACCCCTCGACATTTTGACCGACGAGGAGAACGGGCTCCGAATCATCGTCTCGCGGCTGGGCGGACCTGATCAGTCTTGCGAGAATAAGCGAAGCCGGCGAATGGAATGGACCAGTTTTCTCGCCTGGTATGGGAACCGTGCTGGGGCCTGACCGATCATCACGAACAGCGCGCTTATGAAGCTTTTGAAGATAAGGAAGGCATTCAAACAATTTCGTCCGCCGGCGAATTGCGCACCTGTTTTGGCATGACTCCGCAGCTTGCCTCTTTCGATTAAACAACTGTTCCTGCAGTTTTACCGGACGGTGTACATAAAAAGACCGCACAGCGGGATCGAACCACGGTGCGGCTCTTTAACCTAACTAGGTGCCAATGTTGCCAGTGTTACCGGTGTTGTGACCGTGGTAGCCGCCTCCTTTGGCGTCTTTTGCTGGCTTGAGGTCATGAACTTTGATCTCTTTTTTGGCTTTCTTTTGTTTCTTTGTTTTGTCTTGCATATTACCTTTCAGTTTTCTGTTGTTTCTGTTGTTTCTGTTGTGTCAGTGGCACCGAACAGCACTGAATGCCCGCCTGTAACGTCCTGTTTTGGAATCAGGTCATCCAGACGAATCAATTTCTCTTTCCTGCGCTTAGGCCTTTGATTTCCTGACTCTCCGGCGGGCGCATTTTTTTTGTTCTTCGGTGCACTCACTTTGGTCTCTTATTATCAGCATCTATGCCAAGTCTGGCAAAATCTTAATGGAATCAGGATAATCGCTTCATTTGTCGTTTAACGATAGGCAGTTACGCAGCGCTTCTTTTGAAAAGCAAGAAGGTTGCCGTTACTAGCAGATGAAATATCTGACCCCATTATAAGGCCGCACGTGCTTATTTTTTGGCCAGTCATGCTTTACTTTTGTGCCACGTTGCGGAGATGACGTGCAAGAGTTGCGCGAGAAATGTCGAGCAACTTCGCCGCGCGCCGCTGATTGCGACCTGCTTGCTCGTAAATAAATCGGACGTGCCTTTTCACGGCATTTGCCAGCGAAAGATCGGTGCCCGGCTCTTTGTTGTTATTCGAGAGCGCAACAGCATCAGGTCGTTCACTCGTTCGAGAAGACTGATCGGATTCGAGATCGGGTGGAAAAATGACATGCTCGGGAAGAATGACTGAGCCATTACAAAACAAAGTCATGGCGCGGACCGTATGACTTAACTCGCGAAGGTTTCCCCGCCACTTATGATGAAGCAACTTCGCCATCGCTTCGGGATGAATCGCGGTGATGTTTTTCCCTTCTTTCAATCCAGCTGCTTTCAGCTCTGCGGCGATTAATACCGGCAGCTCCTCCAGCCTTTCCCGGAGCGGCGGGATGAGTAGAGTCAGGCCGTTTAGTCGCTGGTAAAGATCCTCGCGAAATTTCCCCTGGCGCACCCGGTCGCGTAGCGAACAGTTTGAGGCGCAGATGATTCGCGCGTTAGAGCTGAGCATTCGTTCGGAACCGAGACGCTCAAATTCGCCGTACTCCAGCACGCGCAAGATTTTTACCTGGGCAAGTGGACTCATCTCCGAGATTTCGTCCAAAAAAAGCGTGCCACCGTCGGCCAATTCGAATTTTCCTTTGACGCTTTGTTGCGCACCTGTGAATGCGCCACGCTCATGGCCAAATAGTTGACTTTCGAGCAACGTGTCGCTGATCGCCGACGCATTAAACGCGATGAATGGTTGACCTGCTCGCGCCGACGAATTGTGAATCGCATGCGCGAGCAAGGTTTTGCCAGTGCCCGTCTCGCCAAGGAGAACAACCGGTACGTCCGTTTTTGCAGCTAGCGCTGCCAGTTGCAGGCAACGCGCCATGGCCTCATTGCTTGTGGTCAGGTCCTCGATTCTCAATCTGGAGAGCGGCTTTTGCATCGCTGGTCCGAGGGATTTATTGCCTCACGCTTTCACGCAACTGCCGAATTGGTTCGAACGCATATTCGATCAATGTCCGTCCGCCAACGATGATGTGCGCTTCTCCTTTCATTCCCACACGTAGAGGCAAAACTTGCCCTGGTCGGGGGGAAATCACAGAACGATCTAGTGAGCCTAGCGCGACGAAATGCGAGCCGTCACTGGCCGTGATAGCTGAGGGACTGATCCAGTCGAGTTTCCCCGTTACCGCGCCGTAGCGCTGATAAGGGAATGCTTGGAAAAAGTAGCGTACACGCTGAGCGACGGCGAGCCTTGGAAGACCGGCCTCGTTCAGGGTCATTCGGGCACGCGTTTTCGCGTCCTTAGGAGCGAGCTGGCAAAGCATCTGGCCCTGCTGAACTACGCTGCCGACGGTCCGCTGCTCCATCGAAATGATGACGCCTTCATATGGACTGCGAACCGTCAGCAAGTTTTGCTGAGCGTTTTCGAGGTCGGTCTTTAGAGCTCCAATGCGCATCTTTAACTTTTCGATTTCAGATTGCTGCTCCGCACGTTGGCGCGCGTGCTCCGTTTCCATTCGCTCACGATCGAGATTCACCTGCTGCAATGTCCGCTGCGCCACGCTGAAATCTTTTTCCGATCCGGCAAGATCGAGCTTGAGTTTAACTAGATCGACTTGCGAGACGCCTCCCTGGGTTGCCAGTTTCTGCATGCGCGCGACAAGATCCTGGCTGGCTTCTCTATGATTTTGCCGAAACTTTACTTCACTTTTTGCCTGCTCAATCTCCGCGTTCTTAATCTGCGCCTGCGCGGCATAAGCCGTTTCGGATCGAGCAAGGCTTTCTTCCTTACTGCGCAAGTCTTCAGTGAGCGTCCGGAATTGCGTGTCCCAGCCGCGGATCTCCTCGGAGCGCAAGACAAACAATTCTTCGCCCGCTTTTACGGTTTGGCCTTCTTCGACACCAACACGACTAATTATCGCTTGATGGGGCGATTGGATCGGATCCGCGCCCGTAGCGGGTATTAGTACGAACTGGCAGTGCACCGTTTCCGGCAATCGCATTACAATTGCAATGAGTAATGCAAAAAGAAACGCTCCCACTAATACCCACGCTGCCGAACGAATGATCCACGGTGGCGGCTCTTGCGGCGACATTTCGGATTCCGCATCGATGGAGCCGCGCTGAGTTAATTGTGAACCCATTATAGAATTAATTCAGATCCCTAGTTGCTGACTCGCGAGGTAATAATAAAGGCCGCGTTGCGCCATCAACTCGTCGTGCGTTCCAACCTCCGCGACACTGCCTTTTTCGAGCACCACAATCGCATGCGCTTCGCGAATCGTGCTGAGTCGATGCGCGATCACAATCGTGGTGCGGCCGGCTAGTAATCGCCCGAGATTGTCTTGGATCGCGCGTTCCGATTCCGTATCGAGTGCGCTCGTTGCTTCGTCGAAGATCAAGACCGGAGGATTGTTGTAGATCGCCCGGGCGATAGCGATGCGCTGCTTTTGTCCACCAGAAAGGGACAGTCCTGATTCGCCGATTTTTGTTTCGTACCCAAGCGGCAAACGCATGATGAACTCATGCGCAGCAGCGGCTTGAGCGGCGGCAAGCACCCGGTCGAG
Source organism: Verrucomicrobiota bacterium (assembly GCA_003217835.1). GTDB lineage: Bacteria > Verrucomicrobiota > Verrucomicrobiia > Chthoniobacterales > UBA10450 > Udaeobacter. The sequence goes on along the minus strand of QHMQ01000105.1, from coordinate 7,658 downwards.
ATCCGGCTCTGGATCGCCAAAGGCAATATTGCGCGCGATCGTTTCGTTAAACATGTGATTTTCCTGAAGCACCATCCCAATGTGCCGGCGCACGTCGCGATAATTGAGTGTTTTTAGATCGACATTGTCGAAAAAGATCGTCCCCTCCGTCGGTTCGAGAAGGCCGGCAATCAATTTGATGAGCGTGGTTTTGCCGCAGCCACTGCGGCCTACGAGCGCGACCATGCGCGCCGGCGCGAGATTCAGCGTAATATTTTTCAAAATATCGGGCGCTTCGGGTCCACCGTATTTAAAGCTGACTCCACGCAGCTCGATGCGCCCTTCCAAGCTATGCACTGCGACGAGGCGGGAGCGATCATGGCCTTGCTCCGGCTCCTGTTCGAAAATGTCGTTTAACCGATTCAGGAGGACGGAGGCCAACTGCATGTTGTCCCAAACGCCGAAGGTGCGCAAAATTCCCGCGTACGCCATTGCGGTTAGCGAGCTAAATGCGACAAACCCACCGACGCTCAAGTGGCCGTGAATGACCTGCGTCGCGCCCACCCACAAAAAAATGGCGGTGGACAAGAGACCTATGCTTTGCAGGACACTGTCGTACGACATCACGATGAAGCTCGACTTGAACAGTTTTTGCGAAACGGAAAGAAACTCATTCAGCATCGCATCACGAAACGCGCTTTCTGCGGAGGCGGCCTTCACTGCCTCGATTCCCTTGATCGCGTCGATCTGGTGCGAACTGTATTTGCCCTGACTTTCTTCTACGCCCTGAAACAACGGGCGAAGCACTTTCACCGAAAAAATCATTAACCCGACGTAGAGCGGAGTCGTCGCGAGAAAAGCGATCATGAGCAGCGGGCTGTAAAGCCCCATCAAAAAAAGTGCACCGACGAGAAAGATTAACCCCAGTAACGCGCCAACTCCTTGTTGTACGGCGAATTGTCGAACTTGCCTCGCACCATCGAGCCGACGCTGAATGTCGCCTGTCCGACGACTCGTGAAATAGGTCATCGGCAGAGAGAGAAGTTTCCGGCTCAGGAAATCGAGAATGGCCGTATCGAGACGCACCGCCGCAAAGGCGATCAAATATTCCTGCGCGAGGGTGGCGAGTTGCACGAAAACGAGCGCGGCGAATATCCCGAGCAGAATGGTTTTCAGCAGACCGATGTCGTTTTCGACAATGACCTTGTCCACGACCATTTGCGTGAACACGGGAAAGAGCAGTTGAAGAAAAGCGACGGCGACAGCGAGTCCCAAGACTTGCAGCAAGATGACTTTAAAGCGAGCGAGGAATGGTAGAACCCACGCCAAAGTTGGCTTGCTCTCCGGAGCTTGCTCGAATGCCGTCGTGTAATCGAACAGCGCCGCGTAACCCGTCCATTTCGTCTCAAATTCGCGACGCGAGATTTTCCGCAGTCCGAGCGCGGGATCGGCCACACGCATAAACTGCCCATCCACATCGTAGAGCACGATCCAATGATTGCCCTCCCAATGCACTATGGCCGGCAGGGGCATCATTGGGAGGTTGCGCAGCGAGACTTTTAGTGCGCGCGCCGCCAGGCCAAGTTCGGTTGCGGCGCGAGAAAGCGCCTTCAAGCTGGTGCCATCAGTTGCGGTGTGACAGAGCTGTCGAATACGCGCCAAGCTTACTTTTCGGCCGAAATGCCGGCACACCATCCCCAGACTCGCCGCGCCGCAATCCATTTCATCGATTTGCATGATGTGGTCGATTTTTCGGATGCGCTTGCCGCGTTTGCGGAACAAACCCTGCTCGTCCGCGAACGGATCTTCTTTTTCTTCGACCTCGGCGCCCGGCTGTTCACCGACCAGTTCTACTTTGTCCTGCACCTTTGTCTCCGCAGGAAGCAGTTCCGTTGTGAAATCAAGCGGAATACGCGCTTCTGTTTTTGCCTGATATAATGCGAGCCGTTCGCTGAGAAGCTCGTCGAACTCGGGAAAGCGACGGCGCAAGTCCCGCACCGATTTCGGGTCAAGTGCGTGCAACTGGCAATCTGTAAATGCTTCTACCGACGCCGCGCGCGGCGAGCCGTTCAAGATTGACAGTTCGCCAAAAAAATCGCCTTCGCGGTAAAACGCGAGATTCCGGTCGCGGCCATTGACTCCGGTAAAGGCTCGCGCGCGCCCCTTCTCGATAACGTAGAGCGGTCCGGCGTCGTCACCTTCGCGAATAATAAGACTGCCTTTCGCAAATCCGGCGGGTTTTAGTTTGTCGATCATGCTGCGCAAGACAGGGGCGGGGAGCCGGCCGAAGTTGCTGAACTGGTAGAGGAAGCTTTGCAGCGCCCGGTTGCGGCCGGTTGCCTCGACATAATGCTTTAGCTCAGGCACTCGGCGGACGAGCTCCAGAAAATCGGTGCGATCGATTCGCAGAACATCTACCGCCGTGCTACAGCGCACGGTCGCGTTTCGTGTTCCACCCTCAGACAACGCGGCTTCTCCGAACGAGTCGCCTGGTTTCAACACCCCCAATGGGATTTCCTCACTATCTGGTTTGATCTTCAGGGCGCGCGCCCGCCCTCTGGTTAAAACGAAAAACGAATCGGCCTGATCGTCCTGTTTTACGATTACGTCGCCAAAATCGTAGTGTTCTTCCTGCAACAGCGGTTCAATCGCGCCGAAATGTTCATCGGAAAGGAAGCGGAACACCGATGAACGCCGCAGAATTTCGCTATCTTGTGTTTTCATTCTGCCGAAGTAAAGGCACCCAGCCGTCGTTGCGTGTACTTGCTGGCGAGCTCGGAGAAATGCCGATCAAGGAGTCGTTGCCCGATCCGCAATTTAACGGTTGGATCCTCCAGGTGCGGCTCAATCTTTTTGATGATGCGCCATAATTCGAAACCTTCGCCGCGCGCAACTGGCTCCAGCACATCTCCCGCCGACACGCTTAGGAATCTCTGCTGCAGATCATTCGGAATATCTTCCAAAAGAAAATCAGCACGCCGATACGGGTACCGCCCTTCGGTCGCAACTTCTTCCATCGACATGCCGTCTTCACGCACACAAAATAGTGCTTCCTGGGCAGCATCGTGCGATTCCAACTCGATCACTTCAGTTTCGAATCGCGTCAGATGCAATCGCAGCGCCATCAATTCGCGTTGGCGCGCCTGGGGGACAAGCAGCGTGTCACAACGTCGGCGAAACGCTGCCTCCATCGCCACCATCTCATCGAACCACTTCGAATCGCGTCCAAGTCTCTCCAGCCAATTCGGAAGCTGCGCCGGCTCCATCGCATTCCGATCAAAAAACTTTTGCTTTTTCGCCGTGATCGCATCCAAATCCAAATCTTTTTCGGCGCAGCGCGCGGCCAGACGAAACATCAATGCAGTCGTCATCCGGTTCAATTCTCCGGATAGGATCAATTCCGCCATGAATAACTGGTGTAACTTGGGCGTTGCGGAACTATACTCAATTTCCTCGGGAACAACCTTTTCATTGACGGCGCTGGCGCAATATCGACGCGTAAAGTAGTCACTGAAATCATCAAGCGTGAGCCCTCGTGCTGCCAGCCATGCCTCCGTTTCCTCTCCGGTGATGAGATCATGTTCGTAGCGAAAAACTTCTGCCGCGGCCGCAATGGCGGATTCGTCTAGATCTATATCCAGTTCGTCGGCTCGTTTTTCGGCCTGCACGCAGCGGAGGAATTCCTTCCATGTTGAGTCCAGTTCGCCCCTGAAAAGGGCCGCCTCAATCGCGTCGCGCAGTGTATATTCCTGACTTCCGCACGTGCACACGATCAGGTCGTCATGAGAAACTGACTCAGTACCAGGCATTGAAGTATGCGTTTGTATCGCGTTTAACGAAAAAAGTCTAGCCAGTCTTGGCCTCAATATTAGACCACTTGAAATTTTCCGTAATTATTTGTTTATGTTGGAGTTACGCAAAACAATTGATTAAACTTCAGCTTTCGATGTTCAGTTTGGATTACGTTTGCTCCCTCGCTTGGGCGCTCCTTGCCCATTCAATTGATTATGCGGGAATGTTCCCGCCTTGCAGCCTCGCGCTCGAACCGGCTCCTGCGTCCGACGGTTTGATCTGGCCTTGCGGTCGTCGCACTTTCGCGCCGGTGGGAACGTAGCATTCATTTTTCGCCTGACGTATGGGGCTCACCACCATTATTCCGGAAAACGGAGCAACACCACTCGCCGCAGTGTCCGTCGATGTCGATCGCTTTGTTGGTCTGCATGCATTCCTGAGTTTTTTCGGGTCGAAAGAGCTTCCCGAGAATCCGGCCGCGCCGATGGAGCAGTTCCTTCCCATTCTCTCCACGCCTTTCAGAACAGTGGTTGACGAAGGGCCAGATCGCGCCGTTCAATTTAATTCATGCCTGCCGCTTCGCTTCGCGCGCTCCTCGCGCACTCGATTGATTACGCCGGAATGTTTCCGCCTTGCAATCTTGCGCTCAAACCCGCGCTGCAAAATCACGCGAAATACAGTCGTGAGTCGGACGCGTGGATGCTCTCGAACTTTATCTTGCCGACCCGGCAATTTGCCGCCGTATCGGGCGCCCTTGCACAATTCGATCGGAAACATCCGCTGCGCGTTTCAGCGCTCGGATCAAAAACCGAAACTGCCACTGCGTTCCGGCCCGCGTTCGAAGAAGCTATGGAGGCGATCCGCAAATTTTCCGCGGAACATGCCGGGGTTGTTTCGATCGATCAATTCGAGATGCTTCTACCCGTAGATGTCGATCTTGCCACACTGGCCGAGGCCGCCGGGATGTTCGGAGAAATGAAGTTGCATGTGTTTTTGGAAACGCCGGCGGATACCGCGGAGCACGCGATTGCGCTCCTCGCGCAGCATAATTCCAAGAAAAATATGCGCGTGTTGGGATATAAATTACGCACCGGCGGCGTGACGGCGGACGCTTTTCCGTCTGCCGCGCACATTGGCGGCGCTCTCATCGCGGCGGCAAGAAATCGTGTTCCGATCAAATTCACCGCCGGCCTGCATCATCCGGTTCGGCAATTCCGGGACGAAGTAAAAACTAAGATGCACGGATTCCTCAACGTGCTCGGCGCAGGCGTGCTCGCAGCCGAGCACGATTGGGATGAAGGACAAATCTCGCGGATGCTCGAAGACGAAAATGCCGATTCGTTTTCTTTCGACGAAACGATTTTCGCCTGGCGCGAATGGGAGATTGCAACCGACCGCATTCACGCCCGCCGGAAACTGATTACTTCGTTCGGGAGCTGCAGCTTCGACGAACCGCGCGAAGATTTACACGCCATAAATTTGTTGTAGGGCGTTTCTGCGAAATGCCGTTATCCATTGGCGTCTGACCCAGACGGCCTACAATTCGTGAACATGCCGCTCAAATCTTTCATCGATGTCCCGCGCGAGTCGCATTTTCCGATTCAAAATCTACCCTTTGGAATTTTTAGACCGCGCACAGGTGCGGCGCGAGTAGGAGTCGCCATTGGCGAGTACGTTGTCGATCTTGCGGCGCTGGAACAAAAGGAGCATTTCGCTCTTGGGCAAGATCGACAACTGTTCTCGACTGATTCGCTCAACGCATTTCTCGCGTTGGGACGTCCGGCGTGGCGCGAGACTCGCGCAATCCTGCAACATTTGCTCGCGGCGGATACGCCAACTTTGCGCGATGACTCCGCGTTGCGCGACCGAGTTTTTTATGCGCAAAAAGATGTGACGATGCAACTGCCGGCGCGGATCGGCGATTACACCGACTTCTATTCATCATATCATCATGCGCACAATGTGGGCACGATGTTGCGCGGTCCCGAAAATGCGCTCATGCCAAATTGGAAATGGCTTCCAGTCGCGTACCACGGACGCGCCAGCTCGATCGTTGTCAGCGGCACGGAAGTGCGGCGACCACACGGTCAAATCAAGCCGCCCGATACTTCTGCACCAGTTTTGGGTCCCACCAAGAGCCTCGATTATGAGCTCGAAATGGCGTTCCTAATTGGACCCGGCAACTCGCTCGGCGAGCCGGTGGCAATCGATCGTGCGATCGATCACATCTTCGGCTTTGTTTTAATGAACGATTGGAGCGCGCGCGACATCCAGGCCTGGGAATATCAGCCGCTCGGTCCCTTTCTCGCCAAAAATTTCTGTACTAGCATTTCACCGTGGGTGGTGACGCTGGAGGCGCTTGAGCCGTTCCGTAAACCGCTCCTGCCGCAGGATCCCGCGCCGTTGCCGTATTTGCACCTGACGAACGACTTCACCTACGACATCCACCTCGAAGCGAGATTGCAGACTGCAAAGTTGAATGTGCCGCACATCATCACGCGCACGAATTTCCAAAGTCTTTACTGGAGCATTTCGCAACAACTCGCGCATCACGCTGTGAGCGGATGCAATCTTCAGCCGGGCGACTTGCTGGCCAGTGGAACAATCAGCGGAGCGGCCGAGGAATCGCGCGGTTGCATGCTGGAGTTAACGTGGCGCGGTGCGAATCCGCTGAAACTGCCGAATGGGGAAACTCGAAAATGGCTCGAGGATGGCGATGAACTCACGATCACCGGTTGGTGCGAAGAAGACGGCTATCGAGTTGGCTTTGGCGAAGTTGCCGGACGCGTGCTACCGCCGCTTTGACCTTTGAGGCTGAGTGCCAGCCATTCAATGAGCGGCATTCTTAGTTAGCAACACTTTCTGCAAAACATGTTTGATCCACGCTTCCCGCTTGAAGGATTGCAGTCGTCGAAAGGGCCGTCGGCCAAGATTCGCGACGGCCGGGATTTTCACGGGCATGCAATAGCCTGATTTTGATAGTTGTCGCAGCACACGATTAAATGAAACCGCTTGATATTTGCCGCGGCTCGCCACGTTAAACTTCAAGCACGATCCGCTGGTTCCTTGTCCGCGACACAACCTCGTGCGATTAATTGCCCGATTAATCTACGGCGTCGGAGTATGAGGACCCTGATCTTACGCGTCGAATTCGTGACGGCGAAGATGGACCAACTTTCTAATCTTTTATGAAGAAAAGCACTTCTATCCCCATGGCGCGACCGGGAGACGGTTCGCGACTCAACGGCACCGAACTGGATGCCAAACAGCTGCTCGCCGCATTGGCGGCATTCAAACGTGGTGATTTCTCGGCGCGGCTGCCAGATGAATGGACCGGCGTGGCCGGGAAGATCGCGGATACATTCAACGATGTAGTCGCAACCAATCAGCGCATGACCCGGGAGCTGGAGCGAATCGGGCGTGTCGTTGGAAAAGAAGGCCGGATCACACAGAGGGCGTCGCTCGGTGACGTATCGGACTCTTGGGCTGAGGCGATCGGGTCGGTCAATGATCTAATCGGGGATTTGGTTCATCCGACGAGTGAAATGGCGCGAGTCATCGGCGCTGTAGCGAAGGGCGATTTGTCCAAAACGATGGCCACTGAAATCGAAAGCCGACCGCTCGAAGGAGCGTTTTTGCGCACGGCTAAAACCGTGAACACGATGGTCGATCAGCTTGGCGCTTTCGCCTCGGAAGTCACACGTGTGGCGCGTGAAGTCGGTACAGAAGGTAAGCTGGGCGGTCAGGCAAAGGTCAAAGGCGTCGCCGGCACCTGGAAAGATTTGACAGAAAACGTCAACCTAATGGCCGGCAATCTTACGGCGCAGGTTCGCAATATCGCGACGGTAACGACGGCAGTAGCGAACGGCGATTTGACGAAGAAAATC
>QHMQ01000184.1:2047-3101 GCA_003217835.1 Verrucomicrobiota bacterium | reverse complement strand
GTGCCGCTCAACGCCCCGTGCGCAACCGAACAGCACGAGAGCAACGTGCAGATTAGTTTTTAGATCATCCGTCGCCGTTATTTTCGATATCGGGGTTCCGCGCGTGCCGCCACCTGATGCCCTGCGATTTTTGCCGCTCGACGCAACTTGAGGTTTTATCTGCGAAATCTATCGCTAAATTGTCAAAGCTCTTGCGATGAAGATTTTTCAGAGATCGTCCGGCAACGGCAAAAAGAAATCGAGCCGGCTCTGGCGATGGGGTTGGAAGATTTCCCTCGTTGCCCTGATCGGTGGCAGTGCGCTCGGCGTTTTGATCTTCTATTCTGCCTGGGCCCAGACCTTCGACATGAAAAAGGTCGGGGAAATGCCGGAACGGAATACCGTTTTCGATGTTGACGGAAAAATTTATAGCCGACTGGCAGGAGCGAACCGGCTCATCGTTTCGCTCAATGAAGTTGCGCCGGCCTTTATCGATGCGCTGCTGGCGCGTGAAGATACTCGTTTTTTTCAACATAACGGAATCGATTTCTATGGGGTCGGCCGCGCCTTGGTGCGCGATTTGTTGAGTGGTTCGGCCAGGGAAGGCGCCAGCAGCATCACTCAGCAGCTTGCACGCAATTCGCTTCCCCTCGGCGGGCGCACCATCAATCGCAAATTGCTGGAAGCGATGGTGGCGCTGCGGATTGAGCACGAGTTTACCAAGCAGCAAATTCTCGAGCTTTATATCAACCGCATTTACTTCGGCGCTGGCTGTTACGGAGTGGAAACGGCTTCGCAGGCTTACTTCGGAAAGAGTGCCTCGAAATTAAATTTGTCCGAAGCGGCTGTGCTGGCGGGTTTGATCCGTAGTCCGAATCGATTTTCGCCCTTACGTAATCCTGATGGCGCCGCGTTACAGCGTGACGCCGTGCTCAATCGAATGGTGGAACTGAAAAAGATTTCCATCGCTCAGGCGCAACAAGCGAAATCGTCGCACATCAATCCGCATCCGAAGAAGATGCCGATGATCCAGGAAAACTACGCGATGGATGCGGTGCAGCGCGACTTGAACGTG
>QHMQ01000184.1:0-2039 GCA_003217835.1 Verrucomicrobiota bacterium | reverse complement strand
GCCGTGCAAAACGTTGCTACCCAGGCATTGGAATCGACCCTAACGAGAATTGAACATCAATCGAATTTTCATCATCCGCTAAAAGCGAACTATCATCCGCCGGAAGAGGGCGAAGACAGTTCAATGCCGTATTTGGAGGGCGCGGTGGTGGTGATCGATAATGCCAGCGGCGGCATTCGTGCGCTCGTGGGCGGTCGCGATTATTCGCAGAGCAAATTCAATCGCGCACTTCCGCCCGCCAATCGCCAGATCGGCTCATCTTTCAAGCCGTTTGTCTATACGCTTGCCTTTACCAACGGCCTGCTCCCGGGCGCGGCGATCAACGACGGCCCCATCCAGCCGGGTGAAATCGAGGGGGCGGGAAACTGGGCGCCGGGAAACTCCGACGGCACCTACGGCGGGATTCAACCCGCATCCTACGGCCTGATTCATTCGCGCAACACTATGAGCGTGCGTATCGGGCAATTCGCCGGCCTCGACCAAGTGCAAAAGATCGCGACGACGTTAAACCTGAACGACAAAGCTCCGCACGGACCGGCTATTTACATCGGATCGTTTGAAACGAACTTAAAGGATCTGACTAGCGCCTACAGCGCTTTTCCAAACGTCGGGGTGCGTAAACAAAGTTATATCATTGAACGTATCGACGACCAGAATCATCAGCCGATTTATCGTGCAGCCCATCTTTCCGTCCCGGCGCTTGATCCGAGCGCGGCCTGGATGACTTCACAATTGATGGAGGAGGTGCTAACGCATGGCACGGCAGCCAGTGCGCGTTCACTCGGGTTTAAACTTCCGGCTGGGGGTAAAACCGGAACGACTAACGATTATAAGGACGCATGGTTTATTGGTTACACCAGCGCGTTAACTTGTGGAGTCTGGGTTGGGTTTGATCAACCCACCACGATCATTCCGCGCGGCTATGGCGCGGCGCTGGCCTTGCCGGTCTGGGTGCAGGTGATGAACAAATCGGCGACGCGTTATCCGGCCACCGCGCTCGAGCCGACGATGCCGATGGCGCGTGTAACCGTTTGCGCGACTTCGAACGCACTGGCTACAACCGGTTGCCAAATGTCAGGTACCGCGTACGAAATCGTTTTGCCCGCTGATAAGGTTCCGACCCAAACCTGTCCCGTTCATGGCGGCGAACCGACCGAGTTCGCACAACGCATCGAATCGATTCCGAAAGCGATCCCCAAACTTTTTCAGTCCTTTCGAAAATTTTTCGGCGGGAAATAATATCGCAGCATCTTGTCGAGCTGAAACCAGAGCGTTTCGATGAAGCGCTGTCTGGATGGGCGGAAGAGTCAGTCTCCGCCAGCATTGCCCGATTTGCTGGCAGGTACATTGGGGGGACGAAATTTGGCGGGCCATTGCGTTTTTCGAACGAAGCGGGACGCTTTGACCTTTAACGACACATCTTTTTCTGTCGTATCTGTATTGCCTTAATCGAGTTGTTGATAAAGTAGAGGCGCTGGTGCAGGCGACAGGTAGTTCGTTGCGCAAAGATGCGGTAGCGCACGGGCTGGTGGGAGAAACTAAGCTTGATTTTAAGCCGCCGAAGCGAATCGAACCCAACTATTAATGAACTCGTTATGGAAATTATCACGGGCTAATGCTATGCTCTTTCCAGTGCATCACTCGCCGTTTCGTCGCGTTCTGCTTCTTTTCGTTCTCCTCCTAGGCGGATTCGTTAGCGCCGTCCGCGCTGCAGCTCCCACGCCCACGCCTACACCCACACCCGGGCAGCTCGACACCACTTTCGTCCCCGCGCCTGGGACAAACGACGCAGTGAATGTCGTCATTCCGCAGCCCGACAGGAAAGTCGTTGCTGCTGGCCGGTTCACGTTCGCCAACACTGTTTTTCGCAATCGGATCGCACGCTTCAACTTCGATGGCTCGCTCGACACCAGCTTCGATCCCGGGACGGGCGCGGATGGCGAAATTACTGCCGCTGTTCTTCAATCCGATGGCCGCATCATCGTGGCCGGCCGTTTCACCAGCTTCAATGGGTTCACCCACAATGGCATTTGCCGGCT
>QHMQ01000183.1 GCA_003217835.1 Verrucomicrobiota bacterium | reverse complement strand
GGTGAACAGGGTGGGACACGAAGTGACTTTGCGATTGTCTTCTTCGAGTTGAGTAAGTTGTCCAGGCCTCACGTTGAACTCGGCTTGCGGCACCGTATCAGGCCAACGTATCCGCAGCACATCCGGCTGGACGTGACGGCCTGTACCCAGGACCAAAGGAAGACGCGATGCGCCCAATCCTGCCGAAACGGTACCGTTTTCTACCGTGGCGTGGTGATCCGCCGTCTGGACGCGTGCCACGGCGCCAATGCCATCCGCGTTGGTGCGCGAAGACTCGCCCCCGGGGTTGTGCACCTTTCGGTGACCGATCAGCTGGAGGAAAATCCCATGGTTGCCGTTGCCTTGATTCGTGTGCAGTTGCAAGCCGGTTGATTCCGACCACACCAGAAGATGCGGCAGACCGTTATTGAGAAAATCAGCGGCCATCAGGGCTACGAGATCTTTCGGCCAGTCGATGTCGCGACCAAAAGCCTCTGAAACGAACGCAAGCTGCTTACCATTGTTGTGTAAGAGAACGGGTGTGCGCTGGTCGGACAGCCCGACGACGTCCGTCCAACCGTCGAGATCGATATCNNNNCAAAGCATTTATCGGTCTCCCTCTTCTCAGGCGCGGCGCGGTTGAGCAACAAAATTGGCGGTTGTCCCTGCGGTAATAAGAGCAAGTCAGACTGGCCATCGTGATCCGCATCGAGGACAAGAGCTCCGTTCCAGCTTCCCGGCCGTACCAGGGCACTCGGCAGCGTTGCCGAATGGAAGCGCAGCAGACGGTCGTTAAGAATTACCTGCGGCGCCGCATGATCGCCAAGAGCGAGAATATCCAGGTCCAGATCCAGGTCGAGATCACCTATTAAGAGGGTCGTGGCATTGAGGCCTGCGGCCAGGAGTGGCGCTGGCTTCTCTGCGAGCTGAAAGCGCGGTGTCAACGCCGGCGGATCATCCGCAGGACGGGTCACCCGCGCTTCTCCCACATTCAAGAAAACGGCCAGGCCAGGGCCAGCCAGTGCCTTGTTCGACTCTAGACTCTCTAGCGCATGTTGAACATTGTCAGCATACTGGGCGACGACAAGGTCCAGATCACCGTCTTGATCGAGGTCGAGGAATGCTACTCCCAGGCAAACGGTCTTCAGCTTATCCAGACCGGCCTCGCTGGTCACATCCTCAAAGCGGCCCAGGCCCGTGTTGCGAAACAGCTTTTGCTCGCCTATACCCGTGACGAACAGATCGGGATAGCCGTTGTTATCGAAATCGCCGACGCAGCAACCCAGACTCAGGCGCGCTCCGGCCAAACCCGCTTCGACGGTCACGTCGGTAAAAGCGCCGTCCCCGTCGTTTCGCAACAGAAGGTCTTCCACCTTGCCATTGACAACCACTGCGCCAAGAAGGAAGAGATCCAGCCTATTGTCGCGGTTGTAGTCCAGAGCAACCATTACGGCGCCGAAACGATCGCGGATTCGCCTCCGCAGATCGGCTGCGGGGCCTTTCCCGAAATCTGCGGCAGCTGCCCACCGCGCCCCGGAGCGCAATTTCACGCGCAGACCGTCATTTTTGGCAAATAGCGGCAAAGGAGACCGTTGTTCCGCTGTCAGCGAAGGAGGGGCCCGGCCGATGACTTCAGCGTACTGTCCCATTTCAGAATAGCGAATGTCTTTTTGCGGGCCGTTGTAGTTTAGCGACTCCTTGAGGGCGATCTGCTTGTCAAGAAGTTCCTTGGCCTTGGCCATGTCCTGCGAGCGCATCTCCATGGCCAGACCATATAACGCGCTATTGAAATAAGGATCGATCTCCACTGCACGCTTATAGCAATCGAGTTTGGCCTTGGGGTCCTCGGAGTTCAGGCCGAGGCGGTACCAGGCGCTGGCGTCGCTGGGATCGATTTCCGTGACTTTTCGAAAATGATCCGACGCCTCGCTGATCTTGTTCTGGTGGGCAAGAATGATTCCCAGGCAGAAATGGGCATACGGGTGTTTGTCGTCGCGCTTCAGGATCTTTTCGAAAACATCGATGGCACGCTTAAGATCGGCGTCGGAGTGCTCGTTGAGCAGGGCGATGCCGAGGTTGATCCTTGCCGGTTCCCAGTCGGGTGCCAGCCGGCTCGCTTCTTCAAACGCCTCAATCGCTTTTCCGTATTGGAATCGCTCCATGTAGCCGATGCCGCGGTTGTTGGCGTGCATGGCAGCAATGACATCTGTCTTCGACCTCCATTTCGTTATCCAGTACCCGCCAATGACCGCAACAACCACGACAGGCAGGGCAATCATTATCCAGAGCGCGGCCTTGCCAGATCTGGCGGAGAGATAGGAAGCAATCATGGCAACTCCTTGCTAGGCTCCGTAATAAAAGACAAGACGCACCTGGAAGTTGAAAGTGGGTGTGCAGACTACCAAGCTCCGAAGCGGCGGCCGGCACAGGTTGATCGGTGATCAGGAAGAGTCTCGAAACCGTTTCTTCGCTTGGTCGATAGCTCGTTCATTTGCTTGCACAGTCAAAGTACGAGTGCCGGCGGCCAAGCTTCCGGGATAGATGGACCGGCCATACGCCTCGTACGCCTCCATCCGTAAATGCCCCAGCATATGATGCCCGCGCCGCCGCTCGCGCTCGGCGCGGAGCGCGGCCACATCCACAGGCCCGACCACAATCTTCTCCCCTGGTCCCGGGTCGGCCTGCGAGAGGATGCGGCCGTCGTAATCGACAATCATGCTCCCGCCCGGCCAGCTAAAAGGCGGATAGTGTTCCACCTGCGCCCCCTGGTTGCAGGCGACCACGTACGCCATGTTCTCGAGCGCCCGGCAGCGATTGACGACCGTCCACCAGTCCATCGGCGGCGTCGCTCCCCACGGGTCCATGTACGCCGACACCCGGATCAGCACCTCGGCGCCTTTGAGGGCGAGTTGGCGGATCGCCTCCGGAAAAAGCCAATCATAGCAAATGGCCACACCCAGCCGGCCGATCTCCGTCTCCGCGACCGGGAAGAGATCCTCGCCATAGCCCGGCAGGTCATGCGGGCTGGCGTGCACTTCCCAGGGGATCCACGGATGCACCTTGCGATACTTGCTCAGGAGCCCATCGGGGCCAATCAGGCAGGTGGTGTTGAAGACGTGGCCGGGGTAGCGGTCGTCGCGCTCCAGAAAGGTGGCGGTCTGAATGTAGATGCCGTGCTGCCGGGCCTTGTGGCGGTAGCGGTCCGTGTGTTCGTTGGGTATCGGCACGGCTAGTCGGTCGAGGAGTTCGTCCACCGTCGGATAAATCGGAGCGGCGTGGCCAAACTCGGGAAAGACAACCAGTCGAACCGAAAAAAAAGGTTCGTAGCCGACGACGGCGCGATCGATCATCGCCAGCATGTGATCGACCTGGGCGCGAATGCCTTCGCGGGTTTTTGGGTTTTCCAGGTCGGTCTGGCATGCAGCTGCGTAATAGCGCGTCCCGGCGGTCATCCTGCGCCTCTTCGGCTTCGGAAACGAAAGATAGGTCTG
>QHMQ01000182.1 GCA_003217835.1 Verrucomicrobiota bacterium | reverse complement strand
AACATGAATACGCAGGTATTGCGACAAAAGATCTTGGGGCAGACCCGCCTAGGGGCACGACTTGGCGGCGGGGTGAGGCTCACAGCGGCGGGTGGAGGAGGCCGACAGTCGACCATAAGGGGGCCAGTGCGCGCGTTTGGGCCTCTGGCCCGTCCCGGAGACCAGGTCGCGTCGTAAACTCCCTGCCTCAAACGAATTGCAAATCAAAGATCTTGCAGGACCAGGCATGGTTCAAAAGTTGGCACGTGAGGGTGACACCTGAGAGAAGTCGTGTGTGTGACGCAGCGCAATGCAATCCATTAACCATTATCCCAATGGGACTTAGCGCTGGATTCGTTGCGCTTGGTTCTACGGCCCCGGTGTTACCCTCATTTGAACCATGCCCAGGACCACGACACTTTCTCAGAATGGCCGTTTTCAGGGGGAAAATCGATGGACGAGGTGCGTCCCGCAGCCTGTGTGTGTCGCCAGCGCAATGCAATCCATTTAAAGACA
>QHMQ01000203.1 GCA_003217835.1 Verrucomicrobiota bacterium | reverse complement strand
TCGACCTCACCCTGCCATTGCCATTCATCAGCGCTTGCAACCAAGCCGGCACGCACGGGGTTTTGCCGCACGTAATCCCACTTTTGACTATAGCTCTCGCTCGAGCGCAACACGTGATCAAAGAACTGTTCTTGCCAGACAGTTCCGGAGAAATTGAGCTCGCGCGCTATCCGCTTGCTTGTCCACTGCTTCCATGCCCGCATAAAGACCGACAATTTCTTGGCGTCCAGTTCGGCTCGGCAAAAGAAATGAACATGATCGGGCATGATCACATAGCGGCCGATTATCCAGCCGTGGCGATCGTGGGCATCGCACCATTCATCGGCGAGAATCCTCGCGACTTCTTTTGAGGCGAGAATTGGCCGCCGTTTGAAGGTGCATGTTGTGATGAAATAGGTCGGCCAATCGACCCAAATCCGTTCGAGCCGGCGCACATGTTTGCGCATTTTTATTGTTGTAGCCGGGATCGATGATCCCGGTCGAGGTGAATATTTGCCCCGGCATCAACGATGCCGGCTACAGCCCGAGCCGGCGCAAATGTTTGCGCATTTTTATTGTTGTAGCCGGGATCGGTGATCCCGGTCGAGGTGAATATTTGCTCCGGCATCAACGATGCCGGCTACAGCATGCCGGCTGCAGCCTTAGTTCCTTCACTGGGCACGGCCCATCAGTGCATTCGACGGCAGGCTCGGATCAAGAGCCTTGCGCGCACTTTCAATACCGGCGACGGGCAGGCTAGCGGCATCGAGTAACCCAAGTTGGACCAGCACCGACGCCTGGTCCCAGTAAATATGCTCATGAGCCAACTTGCCTTCCCTGAATCGAACGATCGCCACCAATGGAACTTCAACCCGCTTTCCCGTAGGAGCGATGCCCGGCAGCATCCAATCCATGCGAATGGTATGGGTGAACGTGAATACCATTTCATCTACTAGCTGATCGTTGCCGATAGTTCGCGAGATGGCAGTCATTTCCGTATCGGGAGGCATCTGTGGAATGAAACGTTTCGAGTAGAACTCCCGCAGCTCATCCTTGCCAACACCGCCGGTCAGGACTGGGATATGGTTCACGTAAGCGTCCTCGACCATGGTGGCGAGCGTCTCCTCGGTGTTGTGGGTGGCGAACTCGTGTCGCACATGCTCCTCCCAGAGGCCCTGCAGAGTTTCCTGGGCAGGCGTGAGGTTTGTGTCTGACTCTGGTTTCTGCTGGTCCTTCATGATTGCCTTTTATTGGATCGTCATCTCTCCTGCCGACGATAATTGTTACTTCTCAAAAAAAATGATCAAGACGCCGACTGCGCAGAGCAACACGCCCATCAAACCGAGTTCGTATTTTTCGAGCAAGCCAAGATTAATCCGGCGCATTCCGGCGAGAGTAAGCCAGGTAAACACCACCATCCCGGCAACAGTTGCGACTGAAAGAATTGCAGTCAGCAAAGCGAATCCCATCCAGCCGTAGCGAATTCCGTAGACATAAAACGGAACGAAACTTTCGCACGGCGAGAAAGTCAGAAGAGCGAGCAAGCTCGTGATTGCAATTCGATCGGAAACCGGTCGCGCGTCCGCTATGTGCGTCGATGCGTGGTGTGACACATTGCCATGATCATCCTCCGGAGGATGATGCGCCGCGTGGACCTGCGGGTCTTCGCCGATGACGCGACTGTGTCCGTGAACTTTGCCGATCAATTGCCGATACAAATAAAACAAACCGAAAAGCAGGAGCGCGCCGCCAGCGATTCGCGGAAACCAGTTTCCAATCTTTTCGTGCAACGCGAACCCGAACAAGGTTAGAAGCAAACCGAGCACGGCCGTAAAAAAGACATGTCCGCTCCCAGCGAGCGCGGTGATAGCGAGCGCCTTCGCATGATTCCATCGTTGCGCCCGCGCCGTCAGGACGAACGGCAGCCAGTGCGTCGGAATCGCCGCGTGAAAGAACGCCACGGTAAATCCGGTGACCGCGATGGTCGTGAAAACGGCTTCGTTCACATTAGGTAGAATGTGGGAAGAGCCTAAGCGCGTCGCCGTTCCGCACAAAGATTATCGGGCTGGTGGGATTTGAACCCACGGCCTCCTGGTCCCGAACCAGGCACTCTACCAAGCTGAGCCACGGCCCGAACTGATCGCAATATCTCGCACGCCAGTCGTGACGCGCGTCCTTACTTCGCGTATTTCGCGGCGTCTGGCAAGCACTTCGAACTTTGAATGGGATGAGCAGCTTGCGCCCTCATGTCGCACCAGTAAACTCGGCCCGTGCTCTCTCAGCCCGATTCTACTCGTGCTAACTCTGCTCAGACCAGCCAGATCCTTGAGCTGATGTACAGATTGATGGAGTATCGACATCAGGAGATACGCCATCGTTTGGAGAAAATCGGTCGCGCTGCGTCGATGTTGCACCTCGACGTGTTGCTCCTCATCTATCACTTCGCCAAATTCGGCACGGGAAATATTCTCGAGATCGGCCCCTACATCGGCGGCTCTACGATTGCCGCCGCTATCGGAGCGCGTGAGTCCGGCAGTGCAAAGAAAATCATCAGTATCGAAATCGGAGGTCGATTGAAGCACTTCCGAATACCGAGCAGGAATATTTTCAAAGATTTGAAGAAGAACCTTGCGCGATTCGGAGTGCTGGAGGATGTCACCCTGATTAACGGTCCCTCTTTCGATACGGCAACGACGTCAGCCGTCACGGCGATTTGCTGTCCGACAATTGTTGGGTTGTGATTGATGATTACTTCGGACCCGGAGCGAAGGCAGCACCACTTCGGGCGCAGGTTGACGAGTTCGAAGCCGCCGGACGACTGCTTCCGTTCGGGTATTACGGATGGGGTACTTGGGTCGGACAGTGGCAGCGGAAATGATCGCGTATCGAAGACGCGATTCCTGAGAAATTCGGGATGATTGCGGAGTGTTCCCAATAAATCCATTGACAAGCGACCGCTTCACTTGGAAGATCAGCACTCATTTTTTACCATGTTCGCGCCGCAACTCCTTCCATCCGCTCTCGGAGGCAGTGCGCCGGTCATTCTTCAATTCCCGACGGAAACATTCCGCCCCGTCCGTTTATTGCGCCATATGACGACTCAACTTCTCCAGGAAGCAGCTCAAGTGATCCCGAATCAGCAACTTCTGATTAACGTTGTCTCCAAGCGTGTGCGTCAGCTCGGTTTGGGGCATCGACCAATGGTGGAGGTTAGTCCGCGCGCTTCGCTGACCGATATCGCGCTCCAGGAAATTATCGCGGGCAAGCTCACTTACGAATCCATCGAGGGTTCATCGGACGGCGCCTAGTCCGCGCACAGGCATCCTGCCTGTGTTCAACATGTCGGCTGAGTCGATCATCAATCGCAAGGCGCTGCGTGATTTTCACGTTCTCGAACGCTACGAAGCCGGCATTGAACTGAAAGGCAGCGAGGTCAAATCGATCCGCGCCGGCAAAGCCAATATCAGCGATGCTTTTGCCCGGATCGAGAACGGCGAAGCCTTCTTGTACAACGCCGATATCCAACCGTACGAAAAAGCGAGCCATGAAATTCCAGCCGCGAAACGCGTTCGTAAATTATTGTTACATCGACAGGAGATCGACAAGCTTTACGGCGAGACCCAGGTCGCGGGGCGCGCCCTTGTGGTT
>QHMQ01000202.1 GCA_003217835.1 Verrucomicrobiota bacterium | reverse complement strand
GTATGACGGGTTCTGGGAACAGATCAAGGCCAAGCAGTTTGGGGATCCAATCTGGAAGCAGCACCGGGTGCATCCGACCTGGTTCACAGACGTGCAGCTTTCCTACAGCCTGATCTTCACCCCTCCGGTGGAAGCGGCGCCGGTGCCTGGGTACTCAAAAGGCGGTAAGGAAGTCATCAGCAGCAAAGAGGGCAAGGAAGTGCCGCCGGCGGCTGTTTACAGTATGCCGTGCTGGAAGAATATCCTGAACAACTCCACCATCACCGTGGGTGTGAATAATGTCTTCGGTGAGGACCCGCCCAAGGAGTTTGGGTTCGAGTTTGGCAACGCCTTCGGCATTCCGGGCAGCACCTATGATAACCTGGGACGGTTCGTGTATGCCCGAATGATCAAGAAGTTCTAAGCATCGCAGAGAGTAGTTTGACAAAGAGGCAGCGGTTCCGGCCGCTGCCTCTTTTGCTGTACGCGCCTCACGCGAAACTTTGTTTTCTTAGTTTGCGTCTGTTCGAGTCTTTTTGCATTTCAACAGGAGGAAACAAAGGATAGAACGGCCCGCGATCAGTCGAATTAATGAATCGAGATCGAGGTTAATTCGCGTTATTCGCGGGCAAATGCCTTCTTGTCATATCGATGTCATGTCGAGCAGAGTGGAGACATCTCTCACTATTCTGCCTTTTAAAAACCGTAAGAGGTTCCTCCACTTTGGTCGGAATGACAAAGCGATGGTGACGGACCGCGTCACATTGCCCTGAAATCTTCTCGAAACTCCGCCTTGTGTTCAAGGTTGAATAGGATGACGGTTGAAGAAGAGGTCTTTAAACTATGAAAATGTCAAAAATCATAAAGTCGGCGGCTTTGCTGTTAATACTGTCCGTCGCCGCAACCAGTGCATTCGCCAACCCGCAGAGGTCCGAGAGGGTACCACCAGCTGGCGAGCGCTACGCGTACGTTTGGGTGACGGGTTCCAGGATCCCGCAGAAACTGCGGATTAGCCCAATCGGGACGCCAACCTTTAATGCCCTGTCCGTTTGGGATCGACGTCAAATCAATCAAACGGGCCGGGGTACGACAGAGGGGGTATTGGTACAGGATCCGTCTGTTCGCGTGATTTTAGGCGGCGCAGCGGGGAGGTAATAAGCAAAAGACCATCACTGGGCGTCTCTCTCGAATCTAACGCGTCCGGCGAGGAGTCGACGACGTGGGAAACAAACGGGCTCGTGACGAGCAAGTGGGCCCCACGTTTTTTTTCGCGGGCCAATGCTCCATGCCAAAGCGGGGGGCCGGCGTACAGAGGATTGAGGTGCAGGATTTCTCGCTCTTCCGCGCAGAGCGGCTTGGTTTATTAGAAGGTATCTGGCTCTGTTGACACCAACTTCGCTGTTGTCATGTCGAGCGTAGTCGAGACATCTCTTACTGTTTTAAATGAGGGGTTCCTCGACTTCGCTCGGAATGACAAACAGAGGGCTAAGCGGGAGGCAACGCGCGTGGCAAAAAGATTTAGCGCTTTTATCGCGGCGTGGAACCGCCTTGTGTGCCCCTGGCCACCGCGAAGCGAAGATTTTCCGCAGCATCTGCGTCATCTGGCCGTAAACGCAACGCCTCCTTGAATTGGGCAATTGCCTCTGAAGTTTGTCCCAATCGTATATAGACGACGCCAAGGCCATTGTGCACGGGCGCTTTGGGATCGAGGCGCGCAGTTTCCAAGTAATGTACTTTCGCGCCTTCGAAGTCGCCTTTTACAAAGAGTGCCCTGCCGAGATGGTAATGTGCTTCAGGGTGATTCGGGCTGTGCTTTAACGCGGCCTGAAACTCTGGGATCGATTGATCGATCTTTCCTTCACGGAAAAGAAACATCGCGTAATCATAATGCACGACGCCGGATTTGGGAGCCAGGCGCGCGGCTGTTGCGTACTCCGTTCCCGCTTCATCTTTCTGACCGAGGCGTTCGAGAGCGTAACCATATTCGGAATGAAATGCGCCATTACGCGGGTCGCTGCGTAAAGCCTGCTCTAGTTCGCTGCGCCCTTCGCTCAGTTGCGATTGCGCAACGAGAACTTGACCCAGGTGGTAATGCACTTCTTTCTCGTTCGGATTGAGGCGCAGCGCCATCCGGTACTGTTCTGCTGCCTCCTCGAGACGATCCGCTTTGTACAAGGCAAAGCCGTACTTCCAATGGGCGCGAGAGCTATTGGATAAATCGGATGCTATCCAAGCATCTCGTTCCGTTTCTGGCATCTTGCTCCGCGTTTGCCCGATCCAGAGCGCGCTGAGTGGAATCACAAATACCGCAACCCATTTTAGCCCGTGCAATAGCCAACTGGGGAGGAATTCGCGTGATGCCGCAGATACGTTTCCGGCGGCCAGACCGAGATGTTCGCGCGTCGAGCGATCGCGTACTTTCCAGATGAATCCATCGTAATAAAAATGAAGAAGGCCTGATGCCGCCACCACACCGGTGAGCACACGCTTGATCGTCTCCACCTCAAGACGGGAGTTGAAATACGCGAGCGAACCGTAGGCAAAAACAAGCCCGATGTACAGACCAATCAACGAACCGCTCCGTCGAAAAACAAAGCGCATGAAGCCGCCGATGGAGCGGTCCTTTTCCACACGGCTGCGATTGTAAATCCAGACGAGCGAGAGGTACTGCACATCGTGAAAAACCTCGAACAACGCGATCCCCGCCAGAATGTTGGTGACGGCGTTATTGCAGTACCACCAAAAAGCAATACTCGTGACCAGCAGCGCCAGCTTGACCGGATTGGGACGTTTCCCTTCCGCCCACATTCGAGAGAAATTGAACAGAAACAAAACTGAGACCGCGACGGCGCCGGCGAGCATTACTTGCTGGGCGTTGTGCAGGAGCCAGGGCGGAATGAAGGGCCCGCCACTGGCGTAATACGTTTCGAGCGTATCAGTCATGCGTTGCGAGGAAAGGAGCACCGCCGCCGCAAACCAGGTGGCACAAGTCGCGAAGTCGAGGCGACGCGTCAGCGTGGCGAAGGAGCCCGTCTTCGCGTCGTAGATTCGA
>QHMQ01000201.1 GCA_003217835.1 Verrucomicrobiota bacterium | reverse complement strand
CACGTTCATTCCCAGCATCAAAGCCAAAGACTGGAAGGCGCTTCAAAAAGATGAAGCCGACCCGCTGGTGAATCGAGCCATCAGTGCATTGCCGCCTGGATCGACATTTAAGCTCATCACGTCGCTTGCCGGATTGCGCAGGAATCTCGCGACCGCGCGCTACAATTGTGGAGGCGGTGTGAGTTATGGCGACCACTTTTTCCAGTGCGGGGTTGCAGAAAAACAGTATACCCACGGCACACTCGGGTTAACGGACGCAATTAAGGTTTCGTGTGATTCCTTCTTCTATCAGTACGGCAATGCAGCCGGTATTCAGTCGATTGATACGGTCGGAAAAATGTTAGGTCTGGGCGAAGAGTCTGGCATTCATTTATCGGGCGAACAGACAGGCAATTTGCCAGGGCCGGAATGGATGCAAATTCATCACCCGCAAGAGAGATGGTCGCAAGCGCAAACGGCCAACGTTTCAATCGGACAGGGCTACACGCTGGTTTCGCCGCTCCAGTTAGCGATGGCGTATGTGGCTGCTGCTAACGGCGGAATCTGTTACTACCCGCGCTTTGTCGACAAGGTTTTAAACCAGGACGGCTCGCCCGCGCTCGACGAAAATGGAAAGGTCGCGGTGCTGCAGACGCCGCGTGTGCGAGCAGATCTGCGCAGTGAGCTTTCACGCGAGCAGATCGATCTCGTGCGCAAAGGCCTTTGGAAAGTTGTCAACGAAGACGGCGGCACAGGCGGAAGAGCGCGTCTGAAGAATGTGCAGGTTGCTGGAAAAACCGGAACGGCCCAGGCGACGGATCGAGGCCATAAAGATACAATTGCCTGGTTTGCCTGTTTCGCCCCCTTTGAGAATCCCAAATATGTAGTCGCGGCCATGGTACAGGGTGGCGAGCACGGTGGCAGTGTTGCCGGACCAATCGCGACACGCATTATCGAACGCGCGCTAGCGTTGGATGAAGGAAAGTTTGATATGCAGGTCGCCTGGCTCTCGCCCGCGCACAAGGCTAATCCGTTCCAGATGATTAAGGATGTGAATTACGCCGGAGGGAATGTCCCGAGCGGCGACGAAGAAAATGCCGATGATTCGCAAAATGCAGATGCGCAGATGGCGAGTTCGGACGCAACGCCTGATGTAGAACCCGAAGCAGACTCCCAAGGAAAAGTGAGGCGACGGGCTGCTGTAGCGCGGGCCGTTCCAGTGGCGGCGCCGGCTCCCCGTAACTTTTTCGAACGGCTCTTCGGCGTGCGTCGTCAACCGGTGCCCGTGGCGACGCCTCCGCCGCCGCCGACCCGACGTCGTGGTACTCGATGAACTTTCGATTAGAAACTTCACTCCAAAATTTTCCAGTGGTCGCGCTTTTGGCGGCTGAACCCCTTCACTTTTATGATAGACAAGGTAAGAAAAATTTTAGGCCTTTCTTCCCACAAGACTGGCAACAAACTCATATTGAGCGTGGAAAAGCTCGAGTCGCGTGTCGCATTGCTCGAGAATGGCCGCCTGGAGGAATACAGCGTCGAGCGTAAAAGCTCGCGCAATATCGTCGGCAGCGTTTACAAGGGTAAGGTCAAGAACATCGAAATGGGATTGAAGGCGATGTTCGTCGACATCGGCTTCGAAAAAAACGCCTTTCTTCATTTTTGGGATGCCATTCCCGCCGCGCTCGACAGTGGCATCGAGGAAATTGACCGCTCGGCTAATAGGCGGCCGCGGAAGCGCATCACGGCAAAAGATATTCCAAGCATTTATCCGGTCGGCTCAGATGTAATCGTGCAGGTGACCAAGGGCCCAATCGGGACAAAAGGACCGCGAGTTACTACGAATCTCAGTTTCGCGGGTCGCTATCTGGTTCTGATGCCATTTAGCGATCGCAGTGGCATTTCACGCAAAATCGAAGATCCGAAGGAACGCGATCGCCTTCGCAAAATTTTACGCGAACTCGACATTCCGGAAGGCGTCGGCGTCATCATCCGCACCGTTGGAGAAGGACAGCGCACACGATACTTTGTCCGGGATCTGCGCTTCCTTCTCGATCAATGGGCAAAAGTAGAGCAATTGATTCGTGACCGTCCGGCGCCGTGCCGAATCTTTGAGGAGCCCGATTTGGTTGAACGGACCGTGCGTGACTTTCTCACTGAAGAAATCGATGAAGTCATCTGCGATGATCGCGAGTCGATTAACCGGATGAACGAAATGGTCGATCAGATTTCGCGGCGGGCGCGGAACCGAGTTCATTTTTATGATGGTGCAACGCCGATTTTCGAAAGTTATGGCGTGCAAAAGCAGATCGACGACGCTTTTCATCGGCAAGTCTGGCTGAAGTGCGGCGGCTATATTGTGATTGACGAGACCGAAGCGCTGGTCGCGATTGATGTGAATACCGGCCGGAACAAAGGTGGTCGCGATGTCGAAAAAACAATTTTGCAGACGAATCTGGAGGCGGCAGATGAAATCGCGCGTCAGCTTCGGCTGCGCAATGTTGGCGGTTTGATCATCGGCGATTTCATCGACATGAAAAGCCGTAGGGACCAGCAGATGGTCTATAACCTAATGAAGGAACGGCTCAAGCGTGACAAGGCCAAGACTCACGTGCTTCCGATTTCCCCGCTCGGTCTGATGGAAATGACGCGACAGCGGGCGCAGGAAAGTCTCAGCGATACAATTTACGAAAATTGTCCTTACTGCGGTGGACACGGCGTCGTGAAGACTTCGATGACTACAAGCGTGGAATTGCATCGCACACTCAATACCGTGATGCGCAAGTACCAGGACAGCATCCACGAAATCCGTGTGATCCTAAATCCGGATGTCTTGAAACGATTAAAAGAGGAAGACGAAGAATTGCTCGTGGAGCTGGAGCGCCGCTACGCTGGGCGGCTGATGTTTCGCGGTGATCCCACATTTCATCACGAAAAGTTTACTATCACCGACGCAAATACTGGGGCGGAACTCAAAGCTTGACCGGCGTAAAAAAGGCTAAAAAAATGCTTGCAATTCTTGACAGCCCACTCAAACTCGCAGGCATCCAGAGGAGTAGCGAATTTCGTTATTGACTTGAACGCTCCAAGATGTTTGGAGTTACATTGTTAGGAAAGACTTAACCAAAAGGAGAAATCAGATGAAAAAATTAATGTTGAGCCTGTTGGGTATTGCGACAATCAGCTCGACTGGCTTTGCCGGTACTGAAACCTATGGCGGAAAAGAGATGAAGCAGGTGGCGATACCACCGCCTTGCCCGGAATGGTACGCAGACCGAGAATTTAACGTCGGACTTTGGGGCACTTACGTGTTTACCGGAAACAAGTGGCAAAATGACCGCTACATCGAAGCCGACCACGCCTGGGGCGGTGGTATCGACCTGAAATACTTTTTCATGATTTTAGCGACGGCATTTTTCAGCGCAGTTTTTCGCACGAGAGCAACGCGGTGGGATCTGTATTAGGCACCTTGACCTTGCGTTACCCATTCCACTGCTCGCGCTTTTCGCCGTACATTTTTGGCGGAGGCGGCGTGATCTTTGGCGGCGGCCAGAGGCCGCAGAATGTGCTTGTCGCTGAACCGGGAGAAGGCTTCGACCAAGTCGTGACAACTGGTCATACAGGTTCGACGACCGAGGGAATCGGCCAAGTCGGCGGCGGCCTGGAAATCCGTATCACTCCGCACATCGGTTGGATCAGTGATTTCAGCTGGAACTTTGTTAACGGTCCGCAAAATAACTTTGGCATGGCGCGCACCGGAGTTAATTTCGCATTCTAAGATCAACAATTGCACTTGCGGCGGCGGCGTCTGGAGGTTCCAGACGCCGCCGTTGTTTTTCTAGGCGGTAGTCTCATCTCCGTCTGAACGATGGCTCGAACGGTTCTTTGAGAATACGTTCTCTTGACCCGATCGATTCGTGTTTGCGAACGCTTGTTCGGGCACGAAGTTATGCCGATGTCGTTCGTCGA
>QHMQ01000200.1 GCA_003217835.1 Verrucomicrobiota bacterium | reverse complement strand
CCGTCTTGTAGCCCCACGCGCGGAGCTGCCGGGTAATGGTCGCGAAGTGTTTCTTTGTCGGGTTCTTGAGCATTACTTCGCCCGTCTCGAGAAAGCCAAGAATGTGATCCCCTACATACACCGGCACTGCACTTTCGGAGAGTCCCGCAAACCAGGTCACGGTGCGCTTTGTCGAGTCCGGTTCTCGAGATGCGTCGGTCTGGGCCCTTAAGCACGCAGCACGAGCCTTGTTGAAACGAGCCAGAATTGACGCCAATGAATCGCGATCCTCTTTTCCATGGTGTGCCGGCGACCAGGAATCGTGCCCTCGGATATTGAGCGGCAAACCCATCGCTTCGCTGAAAGCCCGTTCGTAATCTTTGAAAATCTGCGAGCGCGAAAGATGCCGCATGACTTCCTGATCAGAGGATCGGGATGCGCTTCGTTTGCTCATTACGCCTTTCGAAGCGGTACGTCTAACCGAGTGTCGCATCACCGCGCGCATACTAAAACGCGAACCCCTCTCAGCGGCAGTTGTCCTGATCGAAGCCCTTGTGCGATGTATCCATTGCCGCACGTCTGCTGCTTAACATCGCGAGTCTGATTTGGAGGTGAAGCGCGAAGCTGCCGGAAAAGCGCAGCTCGACATTTAGAGCGTTTATGTCGCTTGAAATAAATCGCGCTGCTTTGTTTGGCTGTTGGCTGCATTTTTCGTTACGAGGACTTTTACACAGACTCCGCTCGTCTCTTAGTTCGCTGTGCGCTCGCTCGCAGCCATTGTAAGCTGGAGCCACGATCATTGAAAGCCGCATCTCAATCCGATGAACTGATCGGATATTGCTTTAAGGCTTTTGACGTCGCACTCTTGTCGCCGGGCAAAATGACTAGAAAAATTACTAAACTTTTGACATTCGGTCTAGCTGGGATCAGCGACAGGCAAAGCCGCGATCGCCGCGCCGGCTATATTTGCGCCTACTCGTAGACTCGTTCGCTACGCGCTTGACTCGCATGCATCGTAAGCGGCTTACGATAGATGCATGGGAAAGATTTCGGACATCCGGTTTCGACCTGCCGCAGACCGCCGTGGGTCTGGTAACTTGTTCTTTAGGCCTGGACGGAACAAACCTAACTTTTACTCTTTCTATAAAGCCAGGGAGCGAGAATAATAGCAACCAAAAGAACTAACTGAATTACTAAGGTGGGTGTGTCAACGGTCATTTACTTCGCGTAGCTACGATAGCCCCGGCCTCCTAAGTAGAAGATTCCCAGACAGATTTTTACCTTCAAGTCACTGCCAGTTCGAGTGCGCGATAAGTAGCAGCGATCGGTCCGTTGGCTTCCGTTCGCATCGAAGCGCCGAGCAGCTCCGTGAGGCGCGACTCGTAAGAATCGCACATGGGAGACTCGCCATTGGACTCGACCCATTCGGGATGTTGGATCCGCAGATCGTCGTGAATCTGTTGCTGGAGCTCGGTGTAGGTGTGGATTTGGTGATACATGGCTATTGTCCTGGTAAGATTCAAGTGTGGCGCGGGACGGTTCCGACAAAGGGCTCGGCAGAATCGCCGACGAGCATTGGCGCCGTGAGCGCGCGGTACGGCCAAGGGAGGGTCTTCCAAAGGGAGGCATGCCTGTGTTTGCGGTGCGCACGACGCTGGGCCAACCGGATTACTTCGCTGCGCTGGCGTTCCAGCAACACGGCGAGCAGTCCGCTTTGCGTGAGCGTAAGGGTCGAGGTTGATTTTCTCATAACGTGGTTTCTTTCTGTTTTTCTTGTCCGAAGACATTGTAATTTACCTCGTCGGGGAGTGCGCTCTGGGCGTATTTTCCGAAAGATTAACCGTTTCTTGTCGTGCGAATCTCCGACTCGGAAGGGAGCCAACGAACCTTTGACGCCTGCTCTCTACTCTATCCCGCGAAATACTTCGCGACGAGGGACTGCGCGCCCGCGCCTAACACCCTGGCTGCTGCTTTGCTACCCAGCAGTTTTCGTAACAAAGATCTCGCTTCATTTTTCTCCTGTTCCGACACATCGGCTTGATTGATCGCAGTGATCACTTTCTCCAGTGCCTTCGTAATCGCCTGCTGCTGCGGAATGCTCGCTGCGATCGGCGCTTGTTGCTGCTGGGGAACGGTGGTTCGTCGGCTCTCATCGGTAGAGATCGAGATCGGGGACGCGACGCCAGCTTCGAGCACTTTGATTCCGAAGGGTTTATCTTAGCAAAGCCGGACAGCAGGCCCATTCCGCTCTGATCTTCAAGAGGAGTCCAGTCGATGAGGCGATACTCTGAAAGCTGGGCTACGGCGCGAAGCCAGTCACGGCGATTATACCTTCTGGCGGCGGGACCGCCTGCTCACCGTGGCCGAACGGAATGGAACCTTCGCGTCGACGTTCATAGAGAAGCTGCAGCATGCGTCCTCTGACGACGGAATCCTTCATAGACTTTGCCAATATGCTCTGCATCCCGCGCACCAACGACTCATCTGGACCCGTGCAGGTCCGTGGTTGATTCGGCCTCCTCACCTCGATTTTCGCGCTGGGCGCTGAAGCCGGGCTTCGGCCAGATCGATATCACGTTGGATTCGGCGTAACGCATTATCGTTGATGGCCTCTTCGTTGCGCAGTTCGATCACGGTGTCGCGTTCTGTTTGTAACACTTCGCGGGCCAATTCTTCGAAGTCTTCCGAGAACAATCTGCTGACGCTTTGTTCGTGCGGGGCTTCACTGCGAAGTTGCCGGATACGGTCTTCGTACTCTGAGCGAAGGCGTTCAATGGTCTTGGGCCTGGCTCGACTCGACGATTCGATTGCTTCGAGACGAGCAAGGGCTGCTTCGTTGGCCTTTAAGCGCGCCAGTCTCTCTTCTTTTTCCGTAACGCGAT